>PLTD01000035.1:6626-6869 GCA_003165335.1 Rhodospirillales bacterium
GGCGCGCGACGGCGGCGGCGTAAAGGCGCGCATATTCGGTATTCGGCTTTGCCCGACCGAATGCGTCACGGATGGTTTGCGAGTCCTGCGCGGTGAACAGCACTCGCATGACCTCGCCGCGATACTTGTAATGCTCAAGAATTTCCTGGCCGATCAGCTGACCTTCGCGGTCGCAGTCGGTGGCGAGCCAAACCCGCTTGGCGGACCGAAGGGCCTCGCGGATGGCTTTGAGCTTGGCGGCTT
>PLTD01000001.1 GCA_003165335.1 Rhodospirillales bacterium
CTTCTTCGGCAGGCTGGAAGATGAAGTTTACGGTGCCCGCGAAATCCGGGCGGCGGGCCAGATGGCGGGCGGCACCCAACAGCATCGCCGTGTGTCCGTCATGGCCACAGGCATGCATCTTTCCGGGCTCCAGCGACCTGTGCTCGCGCCCGGAGGCCTCTTCGAGGTACAACGCGTCCATGTCGGCGCGCAATCCGATCGACCGCCCCTTGCCGCCGCGTCCATGCAAGGTGGCGACAATACCCGTCGCGGCGATCCCCTCGACGACGTCCAATCCCCAGCCTCTCAGGCACCCGGCCACCAGCCTTGCGGTTGCCTTCTCCTCGAATCCGATTTCCGGATGACGATGCAGGGTTCGGCGAATTTCCACGAATTCCGGTGCGCTGGCCTTCATCTCGTCGAGGAGTGCATGTTGTGACATCAGGTTCTTGCATTGCGAAGACCGAGCATGATCGCCGATAACCCGGCAATACCCGCCGCAGTGGGTTCAGGTGATCTGTTTACCAGGGCGCGGCCAGGATCGGAGCATCGGAAACCCTCTCATGCGCCGCTTCCTTCGGCAGACGCAGGATCAGGGTTCCGATGATGCTGACGACGTTCATCGCGACGATGTAGAAGATCCAGGACAACTTGTCGCCGGTGGCCCCGATGATCCAGGTGAAGACGATCTGGGCGGTACCCCCGAACAGCGCCACGCCCACGGCGTAGGAAATCGACATGCCCGCCGTGCGAACCGGGGCGGGAAACGCTTTCGGCATCATGATGATCGCCGTCGCGCCGGAGATCGCCTGCAGGGCCATGAGTGCGGCGATCACGACGAGGAAAACGACGGGATCATTCACAGCCAGAACGTACTTCATTGCCGGGTACAGCAAAATGGTGATGGCTACCCTGGCGATCAGCGACACAGGCTTCAGACCGTAGCGATCGGCCAACAGCCCACCCAGCAGGGAGAACGACATCCCGGCAACACCGATCACCAGGGTGACGGACATGCCGACGCCTTGCGAATAGCCGAGGGTCGTGATCGCGTAAGTGGTGCCATAGATGAAGAACCATTGCGTGACGGTCACGCCTGTGAAGACCATAATCGTCAGCACGATCGTCTTCCAGTCATATTCGAAAAGGGTCGACAACACCGCCGACATGCTGCCGAGTGCCTTGTCCTGATCGAGCGTCTCGACCAGGCTGCGGCGGATATAAACGCCCAGCGGCGCAATCAGGATTCCCAGCAGAAACGGGATTCGCCACCCCCAACTGTCAGCAGCCGCCTTGGAAAGCCCGAAGGCGATCGTGAGGCCCACGAGACCGGATATGATGTTGCCGATATTCTGGCTGGCCAGTTGCCAGCTGCCGAACAGACCTTGCTGGTCCGGCGGCGCGCTCTCGAGCAGGAAGGTGGTGGCGGGACCAACCTCGCCGCCGGCCGAGAACCCCTGAATCAAGCGCGCGGCGACGAGCAAAGCGGGCGCCGCATAGCCGATCTGATCGTAGGTCGGCAGCAAGCCAATCACTCCGCTGCCCAACGCCATCATCCAGATAGTGAGTGACATCGCCCTCTTGCGCCCATAACGGTCGGCGAACGCTCCGATGACAACGCCGCCCAGCGGGCGTGCGATGAACCCGACACCAAATGTCGCGACCGACAGCAGCAAGCTCACATTGAGGTCGCTCGACGGGAAGAACATACGGCCTATCACCGCCGCAAATGCGGCATAGACGGAAAAATCATAGATCTCCATCGCATTGCCGAGCACCGCCGCGACGATTTTTCGCGAGTGCCTTTGGGCTTGGGGGTGCTCGAGGCCACCGGTAGACGCCGCACTACTCATCGGATTCCATCTCCTGCAGATTTATGAGCTTCCTGACGGAGTTTCGCCGGGCCTGCGAAAAATGCGCGCCGGGATTGGCTGGCCAAACTTGAAATCATGTAACGACACCGCAATGTCATTGTCATCGACCACCGTATGCCTTGACGCATAGGGCTATGCCCATTGTCCGCGCGGCACCGCGGACAACGCAGGTCTCCGACGCACAAACATCGAATTCGAGCGGGAATGATGCGAAATTTAAAACCGGACGGTCTTCACACCGTCACAGCGATCCGAGCCACCGTGCGCGCACGTCTCGTCTTTACGAAGTCGATGAACTTTCGGGCTGGAGCCGACGTCGGCTCGTTGGCCGGAACGACGAAATTCGCGCGGAACGGGATCTTCGGCTCGAAAGGACGGGCCACAAGTCCCGTCCTTTCGCCCAGCAGCAGCGGAAATGGATTGAGCACGGTCACGCCCAGCCCTTCCCGCACGAAATCGACCGCCAGCATCGCGGCGTCCGTCTCTATGACGTAACGCGGGGTCGTGCGGGCTTCGTTGAAAATCTTGTCGAGCTTGCTGCTGAGGGAGTGACGCCTGTTGATTCCCACAAAGGCGACGCCATCGAGGTCAGCAGCCGTGATTTTTCGCTTCGTCGACAGCGCATGCGCCTCAGGCAGCAGGCAGACCGCCGTCGTATCCAGGAACGGCTCGACGACGACGCCCGAATGCAGGAAATCCCCGTCGATTATGCCCACATGCCCGCGCCCTTCCGAGATCGCGCTGGGCAGCTCCTGCAAGGTCACGATATCGAGGGACAGGGTAATTTCCGGATGCTCGTTCACAAACGCGGCCACCTCGCGGCCGAGAAACAGGTGCGATAGGGTGGGCGGCGACAAGACCACAAGTCTTTGCGACACTTCATTGGATGCCGGCCGTTCCAGTTCTTCCAACGCATCGAAGATGTGGCAGCTTCGTTCGTAAAATGAAAGCGCGTCGGCGGTCGGGACCAGACGCCCGGCCTCACGGTGAAAGAGCGTCCGGCCCAATCTCGTCTCGATCTTGGCAATCGCCCGGCTGACCGCCGGCTGCGAGATACCGAGCCGTTGGGCGGCTCCGGTCGTCTTGCGTTCGACAATGACGGCGCAGATCACTTCAAGGTCGCGCAGGAATGACCAGTTGCCGTTCCAGCTGGAGTACCTTTTCGACGGCTTTATCTTCGGCATGATTCCCCTGAGCATGGGATGGCGGATGACATCACCCGGAAAAACCATAGGCTATGCTTTGGCGATGTTCCATGCCGTCGACATCCCGCCGCAGAAATCCCGACACGAGGCGCTCATGACAGCACCTCGCCGGTATGATCCGTCAGGGTGAGGACGGTCACCAGGCTGACGAGAGCCGCTCCCATCAGGTCGAAGGCCACCGACACCGGCTGCGCCGTCCAGTTGATCAGCGCGGCGATGCTCCTGGCCGCGGTCAGCTTGATGGAAGTGCTCATCGGGTGCCTTTCGTCAGGTCGTCGTGAGCCCCTGATAACATCGGGAAGCGGAGGATTTTCCAAGCCTCGTTGCG
>PLTD01000023.1 GCA_003165335.1 Rhodospirillales bacterium
CATCAGCATGGAGGTCCGCGCAGGAAGCTGAGCACCAGAAACAAAACTTAGCAACGTGCCAGCTGTCAGAAGATCGGCTCCAGAACACTCCGGCCATAGGCGGGGAACGCCATGAGAAGGCCCAGAACGCCGCTCATGATCATGGGCGTGACTTCGCGATACTTGATATGCACCCGAACGAACAGGACACTCTCGACCGCAAACGCCGCAGCCGCCAAGATTGTTAGCTGCGGCTGCCGATGTAATGCGTCGGGGGCGATGAGCACGACCGCACACACGAGCTCCAGGAAGCCCAGTGTCATCCAGACTGCCTTTGGCAACGCGCCAAAAGACGGGACGTCCAGGCTTACTTTGTCGAACATGAAGAGCTTCATGACGCCCGACGATACGCACAGGAGCGCAGCAAGAACCTGCAGAACCCACAGTAATAAGTTCATCGTGTGCCCTCGCCTTACGCATTAGCCTACAAAAAGGCAGTATAAGCCCTAATAGTCTGTCGCTTCTCAGCGCATCCGTTATTCCGCAGCAAGTCGAATGCCATGATATATTCGCTTAGCGTCCCATGGTCTTGAGCTGGGTTCTGTCGTTTCCGACGTTAGCCACCTCGTGCGCCACAATCAGATGGTGTTCGGCATCCACGGTGGTCTGCACGTTATGGCCGACCACGCCCGTGCCTCGGCCGCTGGTCGCCATTGAGCGCGCATCCGGATCGGTCAGGGATACCTGCTTGCCTGGCGCTTCGTGAACCCGTTGCTCCATAGCTTTTGGTTCTTGCAGCTGGCAGCGCAGGCCGGCGATCTTGTCTTTGATGCGTGTCGTCCTGGCTTCGGTGTTATCGCTCTCTTCCCGGTCCGCCCGGTCCAGAGCGACGAGATAGCGGGCGATGCTGGCATCCACCTGGTCCATCCGCTTGGCTACCTTTGCCGCCGTGTAGTTCTTGTCGCGGTTGTTCACCGCTTTGAACTTGCTGCCGTCGATCGCGACTATGGCATTGCTGAACAACTTCAGCCGGCGGCAAAGCTCAATGAACTGGCCACACACCGCCCGGATCGCAGCCCCGTTGTCGCGGGGCGAACACCGGCAAAGCCAAGTCCGCCAAGATCAAGCGCATCGATAAATACTTCGATGACCCGAACCGGATTGTCATCGGCGACGAAATCGTCAAGAGATTGGAGCAGCAAAAACGATTGTTTGCGGTCTTCACATACAACGAAACGACCCATCGGCAGCCCTCCGAAATCGAGCCGATTCTAGCTGATTCGTGGGCTTTTTTCCCAAGCTGAACCCAACTCGGTCGCAAGACTGCCGATCGCGTGAACCGGTTTTCACCCGAGGAGATAGGTAGGTGTCGACCCAACTGCGTCATCCGCGAGCGCGATCGCAGTCTCCGAAAGGAGCCATAGATTCAGATGAGGTAAGCTTGACTGGAATGAGGATGCTCTCTAGCTTCGTTGTAAGGAATTTCCTTACGGCGGCACTCGGATGATTACCAGCAAATTGACCAGCAAGGCGCAGACGACGATCCCGCAGTCAGTTCGCGCGGCCCTTCATCTTAAGGAGGGCGATGAAATCGCTTATCACATCGAAAAAGATCGGGTCGTTTTGACCCGGGCTACGACAGAAGCGATCGAAGACCCGTTTGGCACATTTAGTGAGTGGCACAGTGATGCCGACAGGCAGGCATATGCCGGTCTTTGAAGCCTGGGACGTCGTCAAGGTGCCTTTTCCCTACGCCGATCGGCCGATCCGCCAACGCCGGCCAGCACTCGTGGTAGCGGCGAATGACCTGCAGGCTGCGCATGGGCTCCTTTGGGTGGTAATGATCACGAGCGCCGAAAACCGAGGATGGCTCGGCGACGTCGGTGTTTCCGATCTAGCTTATGCAGGGCTACCCGCTGATTCCGTTGTGAGGACAGCGAAAATTGCGACTATCGAAGCGAAAGATGCCGAACGGCTCGGCAGTCTTCCACTCGCTGATCGACTAATTGTTGATGAATGCATTCGTGGCGGATTGGCCCGGGCGACACAGTAACGGACCATAATCGGCCAAATCAGACGCTCACGCGTAATTGACCTTAGTTCGATAGTGGCTGGGATGGGCGCTAGGTTGCCATGGCCATCTAACGACGCCCAGGTTTGCTGCGTAACCCCACTGCGGTGATGAGCAAATCAAGATGGTTACGGGCCCGTGATCCGGTCCTGCGATACTAGCCGTTTGAAAAACGCGTGGACTCCAAGTCTCATTGGAGTCCAAATATCCCGCCCAGCTAGGGCATTCTTTCGCCCGGCTCTAACGTCGGTTTGCACTGTGGGGGTCAATAGAATTTACCTATCGGAACGGCACATGTTCTGGCCGGAAAGGGAAGGGCAGCTTTGGAGCGGCCAAAAACGACAAGTTGACGCTCACCGTCGAATTGTCGACGGCAAAAATCGACCCCAATAGGTCAATCCGGACCTGAGCGGCTCATTCCTAATCGGCGAACCGGTCGACGGGTATAGACAGTCAGACACTACGAGGCGCCGGACGTGACGAATCTGAGTACTAAGTGACACGGTATGCAATGCGCCAATACTGAAAGCTTTGGCGCATTGTGCCTCCGGCACAAAAATAGCCGATAAGTAACTGTAAGAATTTTGTTACGCCACGCACGGAGGCCATTCCCGATTTCGGCAACCGTCAAACCGGAGCGGGGTGGCCCGAGATTGGGGCAGCGGTTTTGCTCTGCCGCGCCTCTAACACCCGGAGCGCCGCAGGGTTATGGTCAAGCAGCGCAAGGGCGCTGCTAATGGCACGGCTCGGCAATAAGTCGCCAGCCTCGTATTTCTGGAAAGCGCGCGGGCCACCGCCGATCATCTCGCCAGCCGCAGCCTGGCTGAGAACAAGCTTCTTGCGGATACGGCGGATTTCCTCGGGCTCAAGCAACCCCTCGCTGCGGGCCTTGAGCCGGTTCAACATCCGATCGGAAATCTTCATATCCTCGCCGCTGTGAATACTTTCCTCAGAAGTTTCGCAATACCATCCCGGCATATCGAACGTGATCGTCTCGCCCTTGTAGGCGAGCGTCATCGACCGTGTATCGCGGTGCATCGGTGCCCCCGTTTCGGGACAGACAGGATTAGTCATTGTCTTTCTCCTTAAACGATAACAACAAAAACTCGGTGACTGCATCGGCGGTGAATTTCACGTACAGCACGCCGACAGGGGTTGAAACGTGGTAGACGTCCTGCCAGATTCGATGGTCGGCTTAAGAGGTCATCGACTTGTAAAACTGCGGTCGTTCTATGGTTTGGATGGTAGCCACGATCTCGGCTCGTCCGAATCCAAGGTTGGCAGCAGATCTTAGAGCCGTGCCGGTGACATTCAGTTTGCCCACGCTGGCGAATGCAGCCTTAAATGCTTCCAGATCATAAGTTGGTTTCCGCTTATCCATTGCCAGAAACAATGACCGATAACCGCATGCCCAATGAAAAGGGGACCCTAACCGCCGCCGCCATCCTCGTTCGGCTTCAGTCTTTTTTGCAGGAACATCCGCCTGTGTCCGGGCGGGAAATTGTCGATTTGTCCGAAACGCTCGAAGCCTGCCCGTTCATAGAATGCCGCTGCGCCTGGATTGAACGTGTCCACATACAGCCCCACGCATTGCCGAGCGCGGGCCTGCGTTTCCGCTTCGGCCAACAAACGGATGCCTAGTCCGCGCCGCCGCCAATACGCCTCGACCCACAGCTGGCGAATATAGCACCAACCCCAATGCGTGGACCCGTTGAGGCCGCCGACGACCGCGCCGCCGGCTTTGGCGACGATGGCAATCGGCCTTTCGTTCCGTGGGCCGAAATCGCCGGTAATCTCGGCGGCGAGTGACGAGGCCACGAAATCGGCCCCGCTATTTCCCGTATCGTCGAAAATCGCGATACTCAGCGGGTCTTCACTTTCCAACCCTTTGGTCATGATCCCGCACATTAGAAGTTTCGTCCCCGCACCGCCGGGATCATGGTTCATCGCCGTGCTGTTCGCAATCGCGGGCTCGGCCGCGCAGGCTGAGAACGCGTCGCCGACGCAGGTCCGCGATTATCGGCCGGTTTTTCAGGAATGCCGCCCCGTTGCAGCGGGCGGCGATTCGGCTGTGCTGCGGTTCGCCATCCGCCGCATGGAGATCGACGGAAACGGCACGCTGCTGACTGTCGATCCCGCCACTTTGGCGACGCATCTTGAGCGCGAACAGGATTGGTCCTGCGCCGACACCGACGACGAACATCAAAGCACCACGCGTTACATTCAGGCCGTCCGTGCCTCCGTCTTGCCGCACGCGGCCGGTCCGGTATTTCCGTTCGGCGTCATAGCCAATGGCGGGCTCGTTCACGGGGCCGGGAGCGGGTCATTCGTCACCGGCGACCTATGCCCCAGCCATCGGCGTCTCGACCGCGCCTTCCTGGAAAAACTGCAGGCGGTTCAATCGCCCTTGCCGCTTGCTCTCTCGATTTCCGGCGCCTGGCTGATCAGCCATGAGGCCGACTTTGAGTGGCTCCGCGAGCGGGAACGCGCCGGCGCCTTTCAGATCACCTGGATCGATCATTCCTATACCCACCCCTATGTCCCCCGCCGCCCTCTGGTCAACAATTTCCTGCTCACCTCCGGGGTCGACATGCGGTCGGAAATTCTGGACACGGAACGCTTGCTGATTGCGCACGGTGTCACGCCCTCTGTGTTTTTCCGCTTTCCCGGCCTGATCTCGAATCCCGCGCTGATGCAGATGGTGGGCGACGATCACCTGATCGTGCTGGGGGCCGACGCTTGGTTGGCGCGCTCCCCGCGGGCACGATCGGGCGGCATCGTTCTGGTGCATCTCAACGGCAACGAGCCCGACGGATTG
Source organism: Rhodospirillales bacterium (assembly GCA_003165335.1). Classification (GTDB taxonomy): domain Bacteria; phylum Pseudomonadota; class Alphaproteobacteria; order BOG-932; family Roseiterribacteraceae; genus BOG-932. Next base: position 4,869 of record PLTD01000023.1, read on the forward strand.
AAGATCTTTTCGACCCTGCTCGAAGACGGAAAGTTACCGCAGCCTTTCAGGCCGATCGATGATGCGCCCGCGGATAGCACGCATTGATGGTTTGCAATTGTCGAACGTTCTGCTCCAAATCGGGGATGGAAACAGACTCGGGGCATGGCCGCATAAATACGAAACCCCATTCGCGTAGCGCACCGTGAGCCGTTGGCGACGGGTCGTCGATGCCTATCGCGAGCCGCGATTGCTCGCGGTGCTGTTCATGGGGTTTTCGAGCGGACTGCCGCTGCCGCTGACCCTCGGCACACTGTCCTTCTGGTTGGCCCAATCGGGCGTATCGCGCACGACTATCGGACTGTTTGCCCTCGTCGGCGTTTCCTACAATTTTAAATTCCTGTGGTCACCAGTGATCGACCGGCTGCCGCTACCATTATTGACAAGCCGGCTGGGGCGGCGGCGTAGCTGGGCGCTGGTGCTGCAGGCCGGGTTGGCGTTCGCCATCTTGGCGCTGGGACTGAGCGACCCCAAAATCGACGCGTCGAAGACCGCGTTTCTCGCCGTTATCGTCGCCTTCCTCTCGGCCAGCCAGGACATCGTGATCGATGCCTACCGTATCGAGCTGCTGGCGCCTGAGCAGCAAGGCGCCGGCGCTGCCGCTACCCAATGGGGCTATCGCTTCGGCATGATCGCGGCCTCCGCCGGGGCGCTCTATGCATCGGCGTTCGGCGGTTGGCATTTCGCCTATGCGCTGATGGCCGCGTTGATGGGCGTCGGCATGGTCACGGTGTGGCTGACGCCCGAGCCCAAGGCATCGAATTTGGTCATCCCGATCGGCGGGCATGGAATGGAGGCTGTGCTGAATTGGCTGCGCTCAGCGGTGATCGCGCCGCTGGCAGATTTCTTCCGCCGGGAGGCCTGGGTGCCGATCCTGCTGTTCATTCTGCTCTACAAGTTCGGTGGCGCGCTGGCCGGAAATATGGCCAACCCGCTCTATGTCTCGCTGGGATTCACCGCTGGCGAGGTTGCGCCGATCAGCAAGGTATTCGGCGTTTTCGCCACGCTGTTGGGGGTGGCGCTGGGGGGGGCTGCGATCGCCCGCTGGGGGCTGTTTCCCATCCTGCTGATCGGCGGCGTGCTGCAGGCCTTTTCCAACCTGATGTATGTCGCGCTGACCATGGCCGGGCACGACACTGTGATGCTCGCGCTCTCGATCGCGGTGGAAAACGTGACCGGTGGCGTCGGCTCCGCCGCCTTCGTCGCCTATCTGTCGCGGCTGTGCTCGCTGGAATTCACCGCGACCCAATATGCGCTGCTGTCGTCACTGGAGGCCGTGGGCCGGACCACGCTCGCCTCGTCAGGCGGTTGGCTGGCCGACCATTTCGGATGGATCGGCTTCTTCGTCATCTCGACTTTCGCCGGTCTGCCCGGCCTTCTGGTGCTGCTTTGGCTGATGTGGCGGGGTAAGGGCGTCTACCAGCCGGCCGTTCAATAGCCATATCGGGTAGGTCGGCGTCCCCGAAGGCGGGACGCAGCGATCAACGGAGAGCCAGATGACAAGAACCAATGCGGTCGACCGGCGCGGTGCATGGCGGCTAGGCTTCGGACTGGCGGTCTTGCTGACGGTCGCGGCGGGCGGCGTGTGGTACTACTGGCACGCCGGAGCTAAGAAAGTGCAGGAAACGCAGTCCGTTCCCTCTGCCGTAATTGCCGAACCCGTGAGCTATCCCGCGCCTGGCAAAGAACCCTCGACAAAGACTGAATTCCCCGCAGGCGCGGCGGCGATATCCGGGCCCGAGATCACAGCGGCACTGTCCGATCACACGGCGCTGCTGCCCGGAGGCTTCGTCGAATATTACGCGCCGGACGGCAAGCTGCACGGTCTGGCGGAAGAGAAGCATTACGGCGGCAGCTGGACAGTGCGCAACGACAGTTTCTGCACGTTGCTGGAAGGCGGTGACGCCAGCGTCTGCTCCCCGGTCGAGCGGGAGGGCAACACCCTCTACTGGAGCATGGACGGCGAAGAAGGCGCCAGCCCGGTCAGCACGATGCCGGGCAATCCGCGTAACCTGAAATGAGACCTGGGACGACTGAGCGCGAAAACCCGCGGATTATCGCTATCAGTGCTTTTCCAGATGCTTGAAGGCAACGTCGAATTGCTCGAGATCGACCGTCACCACGCTGCCGTCGGCTCGCTCTTCAATGCGCTTGGTGACGCCTGATGCCGCCCCGAAGACCTCGACGGTCGTGCAGCCGTCCTTACCGGCCTTCTTGGGCCCGTAAAGTTCGCCGGCTGCCGATACCATCACATCCCCCACACGCAGAACGCGATCTTCCGATTCCAGCGTACCTCGGATGATCACTTCGAAGCGATCGCACGGGTGGGCGTGGCGCATGATCACAAAGCCGGGCGGCATCTCGACCACGACGGCGACCGGCGTGCTGTCGGCTTTGGCGTCACCGACCGGAAAATACGAGGCCTTGATGCCCAGCGAGCGCAGCTTCTCGAATATGGCACGAAACCGCTCCGGCGCCTGCCAATAATCCGGATCTTCATCCATCGAATAATCGGGCATCTGGCTTTCCCTTATGTTTCCCTAAGCGGCCTGATAGCCGCTGATTGGCGATTGTGGAAGATGCTGTCTCGTCTCTGATTTGCGGAACATCGCCCTTGCTTCCCAGGTTCGTTCAGCAATTACATGTTTCTCGTGCATTTCATATTTTTGAAGGAGACCTAAGGGATGTTTTACGGTCTTGTCAGTCTCATTGAGCTGCTTCTGGTTATCTGGGCCCTGATCTCGATTTTGCAGAGCGGGGTTCAGCCGGTCGAAAAGCTGATCTGGGTCCTCATCATCCTCGTCCTGCCCCTCGTCGGCTTCCTGCTTTGGTACCTGATTGGGCCGGGAAACAAGGCCTTTCCGTTAGGCAGGTAGGCCTCACCCGTCCTCATCCGGCACGCCGTACCGTTCCTGATACCGTCGAAAATATGGCCGGTTCTCGGCAATCTGGGCCGGGCTCATCGGCTGATAGCGGTGGACTCCATGCTTATGCTTGGGCTTGAAGGCCAGGTAATTGCGGATGCGCAGGGCGGCGGCATCGTCGAAATCCATGTCGAAAGCATCATAGATTTTGCGGATGGCGCCCACCGGGTCGGTCATCAGATCCTGATAGCGTGAATCCACGATCTGGTTCGGCGGCACGACCCCCCGGTCGCGAAACTCCATCACCTGCTCCAACTGCTTGGCCGTCAATTCGCCCACCATTAAATTCTCAAACACCGGGGCGTCGAAATCTTGGTCGCTGCGCTGCCAGTAAAAGGCGCGCAGCAGATTGGCGACGGACGACATGATGCGCAGCGGGTCGCGGTGGGTCTGGATGATCCTTGCGTCGGGGTAATGCTTCATCAGCGTCGGCAGGTTGGCCAGGTGATAGGTCGCCGATTTGCCGAACCAGCGCCGCCCCGGCTGCTTCCATTGCAGTGCCTGTAATATCCGCTTGTGATACTTATAGACGATGTCGGCGGGCGTCCGGTTCACATAGGCGTGGTAACTGGGGATCTGGTAAAACGACATGATACTGTCGCTGACAAAGGTGAAGCTCCACAACGAGGAATCCTCCGCCGGCAAATGACCCGCCACCTCATGCATCGTCTGGATTTCCGGCGTGATGCGCGTCCATTGGCTGGCGACGCCATGGCCCGCAGCCTGGGCCACCGGGTCGTTGCCGCCCGAGATCGCAGAATCGACCGGGAAATAGGCCTCCCAGAATAGGGGCGTGCGCAGGCGCGGGTCCTGATGCAGCAATTCCTGCAAAATCGAGGTCCCACTGCGCCCCAACCCGGCGATGAAGATCGGCTTTTCGACCGGCCTGTCCAATATTTCGGGATGCCGCGCCAACAGGTCGGTCAGCTTGAGCCGGGTGCGCAACCACAGCAGAATTTCGCTCCGCGTCGCCAGCCTGCCCGTCAGCGTCAGCTCCGCTTCGTCCTCCAGCGCCTTCAGCAGCACGGCGAAGGGCTCGCGCCAGTCGTCCTCGCCCAAATCGGTGAGCCCGGTCAGCGTGCGGGCGGAGTCCAACAGCGAATCCGGGTCCAGCGGAACCATCTCGCGCAGCATGCCTGCGCCTTCCCACATGCGCCCTTCTTCGTTCAGCCTCGCGACCCATTCCGGCCGCCCCAGCGGCTTTGACGGATCGACCAGTTTCTGCGCCATGCCCCGTTACCCTTTTTTCAATGCCCATACCGCCGCATCACGGCTTCGCGGCGTGCGTTCAGCGCCTGCCGCCGATCCTCGGGCGTAACTGTCACCGTGTCTGCCGGCAGTTCGGCATTTAAATCCGCTACGGCAACCACGCGCGCCGCCGGCGTCGGATAGCTGTCGGTGAAATACCAGCGCAACAGAGCCACGCCTTTCAGGTTGCCGACCGGGTCCAGCCAATTGGCGACGCCTGGGTCCTGTGCCGCAATCACGATTCGCGCCTTGCCGTCGGCGTCGAACGTCACCTGATGACCGTTCAGGCTGCTTTGGTGATGGGTGAAATCGGTCACTTGCCACCAGACGTCGCCAAGATGGATGTTCCAGTACCGCGCCTTGGGCCGGTCGATCTCGACGATCAGCGCCTGGCCGGGTTTCAGGTCATAGGCGCAGGGCACATAGCCGGCGGACGGGTTCGACGCATGCTCGTCCTTGCTGGTGTCGACCAGCAGGAACCGGTTGGTTCCGACCGCGCCCAGAACCTGCTCGGTCAGCCCGCCGGAGAAGGTCTTGTGGCAGAATCGCATCAGCCTTGAGGCTGCGGCCAGCCGGCTGATCATCACCGGCTCGTCCAGCGGGGACAGCGCCACTGGCGGCGGATCGGCGCTTTCGATGCGCAGCGCCGACGGCGTTTCATGCGTCCAGTCATAGAAGGCTTCGCGGATGATGATCGTGTTGTTGCCGCTCGCCGGGTCGGTGGCTATCCAGTTGCCGCCGGCAGACGGTGCTTGCGGCCCGACTGCGATGTCGAAGTCCCCGTCGGCGCCGATCTGAAATGTGTCGAAGTCATAGGTCTTCAGCAACCTCAGATTCGTGTCGCCGAAAAAGCCGCTGATGGTCTGCGCCTCCAGGAAATGCGAATTGCTGCGTCGGCCTGTGATGCGGAAATTTCGCGCCCCGTCGACGAAGGCATAGCGATAGAGAAAATCCGCGTTCGGCAATATCCAGGTATAGAGATTGGGCTCGAACACCGTGTTGACGAAGAAGGTCGGGTGCGACTGTCGCGGCGCGATCGTCAGGTTAAAGGCCAGGGCCTGGGCCTGCATGAACCAGTAATGCGCTCGCGCCTGATCGGCCGGGTCGGCGGCCAGCGGCGATTCATAGACCTCCCGCCGCAAATCCTCGAGGTCACGTTGATACGCGGCCCAGGCGGCCTGCATGGCGGTGGATAGATGCATGTTATGGCCTTGCCGTGCGGCGATGTTTATCGATGGCGCGGACAGCACGATGGGCCGATAGAATAGCCCCCTCCTGCCACCCGCCGATATGGCTGAGATGTTCGCCTGCGAAATAGAACGGCCCGTCCGGCGTATCCAGAAGCGCGTATAGCTGCTCCTGCCCGGCCTGCCAGCGTGCGCTATTGCCCAGAGAATAGGGCACCTTCGCCCAGGCGATCTCCAACGGACTTTCCAGCTCCTTGCCGTGGCCCGGATGCAAACCCTCGACCGCCTTGCGGCTCAACGCGAACTGATCGGTCAGCGGTTTGGCGCTTAAGCTGTCGGCATCGGCATCGGCCGCATAGGCGCCGATCAAAATTCCCTTCTCGCTCATGATCTTGGCGCTGGGGTACCAGATCATCCCCGGCAGGCTCCGCACGAATGAGATGCCGCCATAGATATGGCTTTCCGTCTCCCAGAACCGGCGCGATTGCCAGGCGATCTTGACCGCATTGCCATAGACGATATCGACCATCGCCGTGCGATAGGGCTCGGCGAAGTCGGACGGAATGGTCCGCAGAACCGAAATCGGAATCGTACAGATGCAGTAATCCGCCCCCACCATGCGCGGTTTGCCGGTGGCGCCGTCGCGATAGATGATGCTGACCCCGTTGGGCGTGCGGCGGATCTCCTTGACCTCGCAGGACTTCTGCACGACCGGACCCAGCTTTTTCTCAAACGCCGCCGTAATCCGGTCCATCCCGCCCACCGGCTGGAACGTCGTGGCCTGCATGTCGATGATCTCTTCGAACATGACATCCTTCCACATGTCCGCGTCCAGCAGCGTGCGCATGTCCAGCGGTTCGCGAATCACGCCGATCTGATCGCCGGCGCCCGGCGGGTCCAGATAGCCCGAACGGGTCGAACCCTTGTAGAGCAGGTCGGGCGACAGGTCCCCGTAGGTCTTCAGGAATTCGATCATCTGGTCGCGGTCTGCGCCGGTCAGGTCCTGGTCCAGCGCGCCGGCGTTGATCGCCTTGCCCAGCAATTCCGAAACCCGCCCGCGCGTATCGTTGATCGCCTGGCGCAGCTGGATCGGCTTCTGGCTGGTCAGATGGTCGTTCCAGACATAGGCGGATCGGTTGGCGTTGACCTCGACCTCCAGCTCGACGCCAAATTCCCGGCAGTAGCCCAAGATCGCCTCATGCTGGCTCGCCAGCCGCGCGGCGCCGGCATTGAAATACTGCCCCTCGTCGAAGGCGCAAACCTGCGACGTGCCGTCGTTCATCTCGATCTTGGCACCGTGCCGCAAGGTGAGGTTCCGCCCGCCGACGCGCTCGCGCGCCTCCAGAACGGTGCACTCATAGCCGCTCTTGCCCAGCTCATAGGCGGCAGTCAACCCGGCGATCCCACCGCCCAGAATGATGATCTTAACGCCTTTGCCGCTGCCCGGTTGAAGGGACAGAGGCGCCGCCTGGGCAGTCGCCGCAAGCAGCCCGAGACTCTGCATCGCCACCGTCGCCGCCCCGACTCCACTCGCCAGGCCGATGCCGGTGATGAGATCGCGGCGTGAGATCGGCATATGTGCTTTCCTGCAATGATGCCCGGTTCGATCCCGGTCGAATTAGATCTCTATCTGCCGGCCGATTTCGACGACACCGTCCCTGGGCAGGTTGAAAAAGCCGGCGGTCTGCGCCGAATTGCGCAGCATGAAGGCGAAAATAATCTCAAGCCACAGCGGCAGACCGTGTCCGTCCAGCCGATGGAGCACGGTCTCGTGGCCGACATAGTATGTCATGTCGTTCAGCTGCAGCGCACAGCGATATTTGCTGTCGGCTGCGGCGATTGCGGTTGGAATATCGGGCCGCTCCATGAAGCCATAACGGACCGTCAGTCGCCAGAAATCATCGCCCAGTTTTTCGATGCTGAGGCGGCCGTCCGGATCGACCCAGGGGATTGGTCTGACCTGTACGTTCAAGGCGACGACATGCTGATGCAGAGATCTGTTGTTGCGCACATGCCAAACCATGACCGGGGGGGCACCTTCGGTGGTTCTTGTCAGGAACACGGCCGTGCCGGGCACCCGGGGAACCCCTGCCTGCCGGATGTTCTCCAAAAACTGTGAGATAGGTATCGCCTTTACCTTCAAGGCGGCGGCCACGGCCAGCGAGCCGTGATGCCAGGTCCACATCAGGCCGAACACGATGGAAGCAAGGAGCAGAGGGACCCATCCGCCTTCCAGAATCTTCATCGCATTCGCCGCCGCGAAAGTTGCGTCGATCAGCGCGAAAAACCCGGCGACGGCGCCGGCAGACCACAGGCTCCAATGCCAGACTTCGCGCATCGCCACGAACAGCAGGCAACTGGTCAAAAGCATCGTTACCGACACGGCTATACCATAGGCCGCCGCCAGATTGTCTGATTTGCGGAACGCCAGCGCCAAGGCGATCGTCACCACCATCAAGATCCAATTCACTGTGCCGACATAGATTTGGCCATAACCCTGCGATGAAGTTTGCGTGATGTGCATACGCGGGCACCAACCCAGTTGAATCGCCTGGCGTGTCATCGAGAAGGCGCCGGTTATGATCGCCTGGCTGGCGATGATCGTGGCGACTGTCGCCAAGGCTACCATCGGAACCAGGAATGCGGGCGGGCATAAACGGAAGAAGATATTCCCCTCGCTCGATGCCCCTGCGAGAAGAATGGCGCCCTGGCCCGCATAGTTCAGCACCAGCGACGGCAGAACCAGCCCATACCAGGCAAGCCTGATAGGCCGGGCGCCGACATGGCCCATATCGGCATACAGCGCCTCGGCGCCGGTGACGCATAGGAACACGCCGCCCAGAACCAGAAAGCCCGCCGCACCGCCGTGGATCAGGAATCCGATCCCCAGCAACGGGTTCAAGGCTTGCAATACCGCCGGATGCTGCGCCACGCCCCAGATGCCCAGGGCCCCGATGACGAGGAACCACAGCGTCATGATCGGCCCGAACAGCCGCCCGATCTTCGCGGTCCCGAACGGCTGCGACAGGAACAACACCGCCAATATGGCGACTGTCAGCGGCAGGACATAGGGGGTGAAAACCGGCGTGGCGATCGTCAGCCCCTCTAGAGCCGACAGCACCGATATGGCGGGCGTTATCACGCCGTCGCCATAGATCAATGCCGCTCCGAATAGGCCGATCGCGACGATGAATGGTCGTTGCTGCCGCTGGATGCCGATCAGCGACATCAAGGCGAGAATGCCGCCCTCGCCGTCATTATCGACCCGCATTACGACGAGGACATATTTGACCGAGGTGATGATCACCAAAGTCCAGACCAGCAGTGAAACCAAACCGAGCACAGTTGCCGGTGTTATGCCGCCGGCCAGATTGAGCACGGTTTTAAGCGTGTAGAGCGGGCTCGTGCCCAGATCGCCATAAACGATGCCCAGCGCGGTAAGGGTCAGTGCACCAAGTCCGGCTTTATTCGTGGCTTTGCTCATGAGTTCTGACGTCCTCCCCGGATGAATCTCCTGGTGATGCCGCTTTGCGAGGACTGTTACAAGCGTGAAGAATCCGTTCGGAAGGGCGGCCGCGTTTCCGCAGCGACAAACGCGCAACTCTATAACTAGACGTTGAACCGGAAATGCATGATGTCGCCGTCCTGGACAATATAGTCCTTGCCTTCCGACCGCATCTTGCCGGCATCCTTGGCGCCCTGCTCTCCGCCGCAAGCGACGAAATCGTCATAGGAAATCGTTTCGGCGCGAATGAAACCGCGCTCGAAATCGCCATGAATCACGCCTGCCGCCTCTGGTCCCTTGGCATTACGCCTGACCGTCCAGGCGCGGGCCTCTTTTGGGCCCACCGTGAAATAAGTGATGAGGTCCAATAGGCTGTATCCGGCCTGGATGACCTTGTTAAGGCCCGGTTTTTCCAGCCCCAAAGTCTCCAGATATTCGGCTTGCTCTTCCGCCGGCAATTGTGCGATCTCTGACTCGATTGCCGCCGAAATGACGACAGCGCCGGCATGTTCCTCCGCTGCGCGGGCGGCGACGGCGCGGGTCATTGCGTTACCGGTTGCGGCATCTTCCTCACTGACATTACAGATATAAAGCACCGGCTTTCCGGTCAGCAGTTGAAGCTGTTTGAAGATCGGCTTCTCGTCCGCGGTCAGCGGGACAGATCTGGCAGGCTTGCCGGCCTGGAGGGCAGCGAGTGTCTTCTCCAGAATCGGTAACTGCAGTTTCGCGTCGGGGTCGCCCCCCTTGGCTTTTTTGGCGGCCGTGGTGACCCTGCGCTCGAGCCCTTCCATATCGGCCAGCATCAATTCGGTCTCGACCGTCTCGGCGTCGCGCAGCGCGTCGACCGATCCTTCGACATGAGTGATGTCAGTGCTTTCGAAACAGCGCAGCACATAGAGAACCGCATCGACCTCTCGGATATGGGCCAGGAACTGATTGCCCAGCCCTTCACCCTTGGAGGCGCCGCGTACCAGACCAGCGATATCGACGAATTCCAGTTGGGTCGGGATGATGGTCGCCGATTTGCCGATCTTGGCGATAACCTCAAGGCGCGGATCGGGAACGGCTACCCGGCCGACATTGGGTTCGATCGTGCAAAATGGATAATTCGCCGCCTGCGCGGCCTGCGTCGCGGTCAAGGCATTGAACAGGGTCGATTTGCCGACATTGGGCAGACCGACGATACCGCACTGGAAACCCATCAGTTCGCCTCTTTCGAAGTCTTGACCGTCTTCTCACCGGGAGGCTTCGCAGGTGCGAGCCTGGCCGCGACCCGCGTCATGAACAATTCGCTTTTGCCGTCGATCATGGCGTCCATTTCGTCTGCGATGGCGTCCAGCAAAGGATCCAGCCAGTCGCGGTCGGCCTTGGCGAATCCATGCAGGACATAGCCTTGGACCAGTTCCTTATTGCCGGGGTGGCCGACTCCGATGCGTACCCGCCAAAAGTCCGGACCGATGGCGGCGTCGATCGAGCGAATGCCGTTATGGCCCGCCGCACCCCCGCCCTTCTTGACCTTCAACTTGCCCGGCGCAAGATCGATCTCGTCATAGAGAACGATAACCCGATCCGGGGGCAGTTTGTAGAATTGCAGGGCCTCGGCCACGGCGTCGCCGGAACGGTTCATATAGGTGAGCGGTTTTAGGCCCAGCACCTTAGATGTTCCGATCCGGCCTTCCGCCGTCAGTCCACGAAACCTGCTCTTGGCCGCGCCGAAGCCATAGCGCGACGCGATGCGCTCCAGCGCCATGAAACCGACATTGTGCCGGTGCAGGGCATATTCGGGGCCGGGGTTGCCGAGCCCGATCAGCAGCGCGTCCAAGACCAGGCTTGGGTTGACTGTTTACTTGCCGGCCTTCGGGGGCGCGGCCGGAGCTGCTGCTGCTTTGGCTGCCGCTGCGGTTTCCGCCTCGGCTGCATCCTCGGCTGCATCCTGGCTCTTCAGGCCTGACGGCGCCGTCACGGTGGCGATCGTGAAATCGCGATCCGCGATGGCGGACTTGACGTCGGCCGGCAGCTTCACGTGGCTGATATGGATCGAATCGCCGACTTCAAAGCCGGTCATATCCACCGTGATACGTTCGGGGATATGCTCCACCGGACAGACCAGATCGACTTCGTGGCGTACGATGTTCAGAACGCCGCCGCGCTTGAGTCCCGGCGAGGCTTCCTGATTGATGAATTCGACCGGAACAGCGACTTCGATCGTCGCACCCGCGCCGACGCGCAGGAAATCGACATGGATCGGCTGATCCTTCAGCGGGTGGAATTGCACGTCGCGGGGCAGCACACGGTGCTTTTTGCCGTCGACCGTGATTTCCAAAAGATGGGTGAAGAAAGAGGTGCCATGGGCGCGGCGCGCCATGTCCTTCATCTCAAGTGCAATTAGAACCGGCGGTTCTTTGCCGCCATAGATAACCGCGGGCACTCGGCCTTCACGCCGTGTCGCCCGGGCAACCCCCTTGCCGGCCCGGTCTCGTGGCTGAGCCACGAGGGTGGTGATATCGCTCATCGGAAACTCCGTTGACATGACGTGCGGGGAGCAGCCGATCCGCGGCCCCGGGGCGTCATACCGTCCTGGCCCGACCTCCAGGGGTGTCGGTACCGTTCAGCAAAAGCCTAAGGACGGAAGGGCCGTGTTATGGTCCGAAGTGGCGATACTGTCAAACCCTGAAGGGGTTTTACGAGGATGCGTATGCCTACCCGATCATGATGGCATCCTTCGCTTGGCACCTTATGATCCAACCAAGAGAAAAACCTGTGAAGGCGACGAGGAGGGGAGGCGGCGATGGCGGTATTCGTGCTGGTGCATGGCGGCGGGCAGGGAGGCTGGGTCTGGCAGCAGATGGCGCGGCTCCTGCGCGGGCAGGGACACGAGGTCTATACGCCGACGCTCACAGGCTTCGGCGAGCGAAGCCATCTCGACTGTCCGCATGTTTCCTTCCGGACCTTCGTCGACGACGTAGCGAATGTCCTGATCTTCGAAGGGCTGTCCGATGTCGTGCTGGTCGGCCATTCGATGGGCGGCGTGGTGATTCCGCGTGTCGCGGAAATGGTGCCGGAACGAATCCGGCGGGTGGTCTGGGCGACGGCGGTCGTCACCAGGGACGGGGAGAGCCTGATCGAGGCGGTTCCGCAGAGCCCCTGGATTGCGCGGGCCATCAAGCTTGGCCCGGAGGGAATCGCCGAGACCGATCTCGAGCTGCTCCTGGACGCCAACATCCATGACGGCACGCCCGAACAGCGCGAATTCATCCGCGCCCGCCATCTGCCCTATCCGCCGCATGCGCTGCTCGAGCCCGGCCGTCTGTCGGCCTTTCTGCAGCTGGGTCTGCCGACCGGCTATATCGTGGCGACGCTGGACCGCGCCATCGAGCCCCACATCGCGCGCGGCTTCATGGATCGACTGCCCGGGTGCCGCAAGGCCGAAATCGAAGCGGCCCATCAATGCATGAACACCCGCCCGCGGGAGCTGGCCGAGATTCTGGTCGGTATGGCGGTTTAAATCATCGGAAAATTCGGCTCGGCTGATCAGGCCTTCGGCGCCAGCGCGGTTACTTTGTCGTTGATCAGCTGCACCAGCCCATCGGCGCCCTTGTTGCGCAGCGTGGCTGAGAATTCGGAACGGTAATTGGCAAGCTGGCTGATCGTTCCCGACAGGAACACGTCGATCACTTTCCAATCGTCGCCGGACTTGCGTAGACGATAGTTTAGATCGACCGGGTCGTCCTTGGGACGGATCATCTTGGTATCGACCACATCGTCTCCGCCGGTGGTGGGCGATTCGCCGGTGATCTGGAAGGATTCGCCGCCGAAACCGTCAAAGCGCGATGCAAAGGTGGCGATGCTCAGCGACGAAAAGGCTTCCGTGATTTTGGCCTGTTGGTCCGGCGTCAGGCTGGCCCACTGCGGGCCGACTGAGATGCGGGCCATCAGCGGCAGGTCATAAGTCTGGGTGATGACGGGCGCCAGCTTTTCATAGCGCCCCTTATAGCCGAGCTTATCGGCGTGCTTCATCACATCGAGCAAGGCGGAGTCGAAGGAATCGATAAGGCCTTTCGCATCGGCGGCGAAAGTGTGCGGCGCTATCAATAGGGCGATGGCCGTAGCCGCCGCTGGAAGAAACTTCATCATCACTCCTGGTCAGGCATAGGCAGTAACGGGTGCACGGCCGAGTGCGGCGAGTGCTGTCGCCACGATGCTCGATGCGTTGAGGCCAGCGGTCTCATATTGCGCAAACGGCGCATCGTGATCGAGGAAGATATCGGGCAGAACCATCGGCCGAATCTTCAGGCCGGTATCAAAAGCACCCGACTGGGCCAGATGTTGAAGGACATGGGCGGAAAAGCCGCCCGCGGCATTTTCCTCGATCGTGATCAATACCTCATGTTCGCGCGCCAGCCGATCAATCAAATCCGTATCGAGCGGCTTGGCGAAACGGGCGTCAGCCACGGTGGTCGACAGGCCGCGAGCAGCCAGTTCGTCCGCGGCCTTCAGGCATTCCTGCAGGCGGGTCCCCAGGCTCAGAATGGCGATGCTGTTCCCTTCGCGAATGATCCGGCCGCGGCCGATCTCGAGC
>PLTD01000052.1:0-1787 GCA_003165335.1 Rhodospirillales bacterium
AGCAGACGCTCGACGCGTTTCGGGAAGCGGAGGCCTATGACGGGCCCTCGCTCATCCTGGCCTATAGCCAGTGCATCGCCCACGGCATCGACATGCGGTTCGGCATGAAGCAGCAGGATCTTGCGGTCGCCTGCGGCTACTGGCCGCTCTTTCGGTTCAATCCGGCCATGCGAACCGTCGGAAAGAGTCCCTTCCAACTAGATTCGCCGCGTCCGACGATTCCGTTCAAGGATTATGCCTATAACGAGGTCCGCTACTCCTCACTGGCGCGGTCGCTCCCCGATGAAGCGGCAGTGCTTCTTGCCAGCGCGCAGGCGGCCGTGATCGAGAAATATCGCCAATATGAAACACTCGCGGCGTATGACGGCAGCCGCTTCGATCCGGGCGGCGACGTGATTTCCAGGCCGGCTTCCTAGCTTGGCAGACCAGAAACGGCCTTCCCACCCACCTTCGGCCAGTCGCAGGAGAGCCCGATGGATTTGACGACGCGCTATATGGGACTTGAACTCAACAATCCGCTGGTGGCGTCCGCATCGCCGCTGACTGGCGAGTTAGACTCGTTGCGGCGGCTTGAGGACTTCGGCGCCGCTGCTCTGGTATTGCCTTCGCTTTTCCAGGAGGAAATCGAAGCCGAAACCGCCCGCTATGAACATCTTACCACCGCATACGACAACAGTTGGCCGGAGGGTCTCAGTAACTTTCCGACACTGACGGACGCGCAACACGGACCGCACCAATATCTCGAACTCGTTCGTCGAGCCCGGCAGGCGTTAGGGGTCCCAGTGATTGCAAGCTTGAACGGGATGAGCAACCAGGGCTGGACTTCCTACGCCAAACAACTCGAACAGGCCGGGGCCAACGGACTGGAGCTGAACATCTATTTCATTCCCGCCGATCTTGCGGAAACAGGCCGCGATGTCGAGCAGCGTTACCTCGACATCCTCCGATCGGTACGGGCCGCGGTCTCGATTCCGGTCGCGGTCAAGCTCAGCCCGTATTTCAGTTCGGTCGGCAACATGGCCATGGCCTTGCACGAGGCCGGTGCCGACGCCCTGGTACTCTTCAACCGGTTTTATCAACCCGATCTCGATCTGACACGCCTGCAGGTGCTCACCGATCTCAAGCTCAGCGACCCAAACGAGATAAGGCTCCCCCTGCTCTGGCTTGCCGTGCTCGCGGGTCGAACGAGGGCCTCCCTGGCGGCCAGCACCGGCGTCAACAGCGCCGAGGAGGTGGTGAAATATCTCCTTGTCGGTGCCGACGTGGTAATGACGACTTCGTCGCTGCTGCGGCACGGCCCCGGCCACATGGCCGCCCTCCTCGCCGGGTTGACGAAGTGGCTCGACGCCAGGGAATTCACATCCCTGAAGCAGGTCCGGGGCCTCATGAGCCAACGCAGCATGCGGGATCCACAGGCATTCGAACGCGCCAACTACATCAAGATCCTACAAGGCTATCGGGCCCCAACCCTTACAGCTAAAAGAACTCCTTCGATCGCGCAATAGCCGAGGTCGATGGCCTGCGACCGATCGGAAGCGCAGGATAGCAAAATTGAAAAACAATCCTCCGATCTGAACCCGCAAAGAACGCCTGGGGCTTCTTGAGCGAAGCCGACAGATCCCTGCTTTCCATCCGCGCCACGACCTGGCCGGCTTTGATTACATCTCCGGAGCCGGCGAGTCGGCTGACGATGCAGCCACCAGTAAAGCCATCCGCCCGCGCCGTTGGCGCTGCTGAGGCGGAACGAGATCGCGCCTTTCAGACGACGGTCCCGTATGGTCTCCAGA
>PLTD01000052.1:1810-6343 GCA_003165335.1 Rhodospirillales bacterium
ACCAGGCCGTCTTCTCCGCAAGCGTTCGCTCATAGTAGCTGTCGACCTTGCCGCTAAGCGTGACCTCACCCCCGTCAATGCTCACCGAGATATTGTCAGCGGCAAACTCGGCATTCCGTTCGAACGCGGCCTCGATCTCTTTTCGAACATCGGAAACACGGGCATTGGGCTTGATCGCGATCCGGTTGCTGACACCCATGACACCGAGAAGCTTGCGGACATCCATCTCGGCGGCATGTTTCTGATAGTACCAGTTGACGTCGCCGATCAGCGTGACCCACCCCTTGTCGATCATGACCTTGACTTTGTCCTTCGGAACCGAGAGGTCCCAGGAAAGAACGTTCAGCGCCTGTTTGGCGATGTCTTCGTCGCCGTGTCCGACGCCATACAGGTAGCGAATTTCGAGCTCCTCGGCGATCGCCTTGACGCCAGATACGCGGCCGACGGCATGCTCGGCGGCGCATTTCTCGGAATAGCTGCCGACATGGCCCGTGAGCGTCACCACGCCGCTGCGCGCGGTTACGCCGATATGGGCCTCGCTAACGCTGGGATCCCAGGCGAGTTCGTCGAGTACGCTCTGTCTCAGGCTCTGGTCTGTCATTGGTGGCTCCGGTTCCTAATTGCATGCCGGGGATTTACGTTCGCGAGTCCTCGGCTGCCGCGTGAACACGCTCGTCGAATTTCAGGGCTTCTTCGTTTCCGTCTTGTCGAAGGCGGCGTCGACTTCGTCCGACTTGATGCGGAGAGCCGGATCACCCTTTTCGTTCAAATTCTGCTCTTCGGTGCCGTCTCCCATCATCCCGGGATGGCTGATCTCGTCCGGCTTGCCGGGGACGCTGGGGGCTGGCTTGTTGGTCATGTGAAACTCCGGTTCTGCAGTTGCAACGCGGCTATCCAGCATTGACGATAGCAGGGACCAGCGACTCGCGGTCAGGCTCGGAAACTACTCAGGCCGGCCTGTGGTTCACGCATGGGCACTTGGCCTGGATCGGCATCAATCGATATCTCTGAAATCGTCGCTCGCGATTGCAACTATTTCGGAAGACGCGGATTGGTGGTTCCCAACGCCGCTCATCGGCATCAATGAGAAGCCCCAGATGAAGAGCCCGACGCCAAATCGAGGATCTTCGTCAGCCGAGCCAAGTCGGCGCGCACCCGCCCAGAGGCGACCCGAGCGCAAAACGCATCATCGGGTCGCCGGCCACGCCTCAATCAACCGTCAGCAGCTCGTGGACCTGAGCGACGCCGGGTGCCGACCAAGCGGTCTCCGCCGCCAGCGTTCGCTTGCTGTAGCTGCCCACCTGACCGGTAAGCGTCACCGTGGGGCCGTCGGCTGTAACGACGATGTTTTCGGCCTCAAATTCGCCATTGCGACGGAAAGCTGACCTGACTTGTCTTTCAACGCCGCAAGCCGGCCTCCTTGGTCTGATCTCGATGGCGTTGCTAACGCCCATCACGCCGAAAAGATTGCATACATCCGCCTCAGCGGCCTGCCGCTGGAAGCGCCAGTCGACGTCGCCCCTCAGCGTGACCCAACTGTCTTCGACCTCGACATTGACTCTGTTCTTCGGCACCGCAAGGTCCCACAAAATGACATCCCGGGCCTGTCGGGCAATATCACCGTCGTGGCTTACGCCCGACGAATAGCGGATCTCCAATGCGTCGGAGATTGCCCTGATGCCAACCACGCGCGCCGCTGCGCACTCCGCGGCACATTTTTCGGCGTAACTTCCAACGTGCCCGGTCAAAGTTACGACACCGCCCCGTGCCGTCACACCGATATGCGCTTCGTCAATCCCCGGCTGCCAGGCGAGTTCGTCGAGCACCCTCTGCTTCAGGGCCAGATCGATCATCGCACCCTCCGAGATTGCTTTTATCCGGGGAATCGCCCGAGCCGCGTAGCCATGAACCAGAAGAGGCATGCAGTATACCATCGGAAAGTACTCAGGGATCGGATCAGGGATGGAACGCGCCCGGACAATCTAGGCCGCCAACGCCCCGGAGACGGTCACCGGAGATCGGTCCGTCACCAGAGCCCCCGCTGCGGCAAGCGCCAGCCGGGCCAGCGCTGGCAGGGATCGCACGCCTGCCTTCTTCATGATGGACGCACGGTGATTTTCGACGGTGCGCCGACTGATTCCGAGATCCGCGGCGATATTCTTGCTGGGATGGCCGGCAAGAACCATTTCCAATATCTGTCGTTGCCGGAGGGTGAGGCAAGCGAGGTGCTCGGTGGCGTCTTTACGCCATTCCGCGAGCTTGGCGGTGTCACGGCATGAATCCAGCGCGCGCCTGACACCTGTGAGAAGTTCGACACCGCGGATCGGCTTCTCGAGGAAATCCACTGCGCCGGCCTTCATCGCTTCGACCGCCATCGGGACGTCGCTTTGGCCGGTGATCATGATACCCGGCAACGAATAGCCGGCATACTTCAAGCGCTTCAGAACATCCAAACCGCTCATTCCCGGAAGATTGGCGTCGATCAACAAGCATTCATTTCGTCCGGGGCGGTAGGCATTGATAAACGATTCGCCATCCTCATAGTCCTCCACGACACGGCCGTCGTGCTCCAGCATGCTGCGAATGGCGTCGCGTACGTCGGTGTCGTCATCGACGACATACACGACGGACGACCCCGTTGCAGCCGATTCAACAGGAGCCGCGACTTCTATTTCGGGGAATGCAGACTCAGGAGCAAGGCGCTCGATCGCCGCGAACAACTCCCTCAGACTGGCCGGCTTGTTGAGGTGCTCACAATTTTGCGCGGCGATATCACGCAACGTCTTTGTCGAGATATCACCAGTCAGAATGATCACCGGCACGGCTCGACGAAGTCTCGCGCGAAGCTTCGCTGCTACGCAGAGCCCATCCATGCCATTCGGCAGATTGAAGTCGGAAATGACCAAAGCTGGCATAAGTCCGTCTCTCTCGATCAGATTCAGGGCCTCAACCCCGTCATTGGCCGCAACAACCTGATGACCTTCCCCGCCGATACCGATTTGGAGGAGATCGCGTACTTCCGGGTCATCCTCAATAATCAGAACAGTCCTGGCCGGCCTCGGGTGATGAAGTTCGGCTCTAACGCCGTTCAAGCTACTTTCGGCGCAAGTCGGCCTCCCGCCGGACGATTGCCTGACTTCAATCGAGAAAACTGACCCCTTCCCGAGCTGCGAGCGCACCTTCACCGGATGGTCCAGCAGAATTCCGAGCCGCTTCACTATCGAGAGACCGAGACCAAGCCCAAGACTTCGGTCTCGCGCTGGGTTATCGAGCTGATGGTATTCTTCAAAGATGTCCTGAAGCTGCCCCTCCGGAATTCCAACACCGGTATCCCACACCTCGATACACACACCGCCGTTGCGACGACGGCATCCGACCAGAACCCGCCCGCTCTTGGTATATTTGAGGGCGTTCGCTACGAGATTTCTGATCATCTGCTCGAGCAGGCGAGGATCGCTGCAAACCGAGAGCACGCTCGGCATCACCTGCAAGCCAATTCGTTGCGCCTCGGCTTGGTAAGCCAGATCTGCCGTAACGCGGTTTAGCACGGCATCAATCCGGAACGTTTCCAACTCGGCGCGAACGGTGCCGGCCTCGATCTGATTGATGTCGAGAAGCGCGTTCAACATTCCGGACATGCCGCTTATGGTTTGATCGAGCCTGCCGACCAGTTTCTTGGCTTTGTCACCGATAACGACGTTGGCGAGTAGCTCCTGTAGCAGCACAAGCGTCTGCAACGGCTGCCGAAGATCGTGACTTGCCGCGGCAAGAAAGCGCGACTTCGCCACATTGGCGGCATCTGCGCGCACTCGTGCCAACTCTAACGCCGCGGTCGCTTGCTTCTGGCGCGTAATGTCGGTGAAGGTTATGACAATGCCTTCGATTCCCTTGCGTTCGCTGCGATAGGGCAAGAGACGGCGAAGATACCAGACGCCGCTTCGAATTTCGATTTCCCGCTCGATCGGATCAAGCGTCCGCAACACTTTCCCGGCATCGCTCACCAACGTCTCGTCGGCGGTCAACGAACCAAGTCCCCCGAGCGAACGGCCGATATCGCCATCTGTCACATTGAAGCTCTGCCTGGCCGCGGGCGTAAAAAACCTGATGTTAAGGTCGATATCGAGAAGGATGGTCGCAACGTCGGTGCTGTCCAGGACTTTTTGCAAATCGCTCGCGGTCATGCGTTGCAGGTCGGACGCTTCCAGGGACCTGCCGTCACGATCGGCATGCCGTTCGCTTTCGACGGTATGAGGGTTGCTTCCGCCTTTGGTCCGCAACACTGCTACGGTATCGAGACACAGAGCCGCGGCCGTTGCTGATGGATCAAGACTTCGAAGACGCGGTTGCCCAGATAAAGTGAACTTGACCGGTCGCATCGCTACGCCTCATTCTTCTGGACTGATCTGCGGATGCAGCGCGGGGGCCTGACTTTGTCGCTTGCGTTGCCCGCCCAAAGGTTTCAGGGAGCAACCGCACCCGCTGTCGGCCATCAATGGAACAGCAAGGGGTCGCGAATGTTCCCGGCGCTAAAAG
>PLTD01000080.1 GCA_003165335.1 Rhodospirillales bacterium
GCCACAGGCAGAAGGTGCAGCGCGACTTGCAGCCGCGACCGGTATAGATCGACAAATAGGGATGCTTCAGATAACCGATGAAGTAGTCTTCGATCTTCAGATCGCGTTTATAGACCTCGGTCACGAACGGCAGATCGTCCATGTTCTCGATCATGGCGCGATCTTTATTATGGACGATCACGCCTTCGTCGTTGCGAAAGCTGATGCCGTCGATGCTGCTGAAAGCGCGGCCTTCGGCGACGTCACGAATCGTAAAGTCGAACTCGTTGCGCGCCACGAAATCGATTGGTGCGCCGGTCTTCAGGCTACCGTCCGCGTCGACCGCGACCTTTGCGCCGACGAAGCCGATTTTCAGGTTCGGGTTGGTATCCTTCATCGCCTGGGCGACTTTGACATCCGAGGCGAATGACGGGGTCGAGGTGTGGATAACGACCATCTCGTAATCTTTGGCCAGCGGCAGGACCGCGTCCATGCCGAGGCGCGCCGGCGGCGCGTCGATCAGCTTCGAACCCGGGACCAGGGCGGCCGGTTGGGCGAGCCAGGTCGGAAACCAAAACGATTTGATTTCACGGCGCGCCTGATATCGGGAACCGGCGCCGCCGTCGAATCCATCAAAGGAAGGTGGCTGGAGGAATAACGTCTTCATCATGGCTTAATTCCATCTGTCTCTTCGGATAGCGCGCCGACGCTATCCACACGGAAGGCGCTGTTGCGCCACGATACCGACCGTCCGAAATAGGCGACTACGAGAATCACCAACGATAGCACATCTCGCACAAAGAAAAGCCACCAGGGTGGCCTGGGCGCCGACAAGGCGCCCACTATTGCGGATGCCAGCGCCAAGCGGCAGACGCCCGACAAGGCCAATATTGCTATTAGCATCGGCCAGGGCAATCCGGCAACCGAGCCAAAAATCACCGCGAGTAAGGCAAGGGGCACGGGATGCGTCACGGCAGAGCCGGCAAATCCCGCAGGCGCCGTATTGCGGATCGTCCGGGCCCAGCGCAGCTCATGCTGAAACAATGCACTAAAACTCGGCTCGTTCACGATGGTTGCCGGAAAATATGGGACGACGACGATATCCTCTCCGCCCTCCTCGACCCGCGCGCCTAGGGCATAGTCGTCGGCGAGCTGGTCTTTCATTGCCGCGAAGCCGCCCAGCCCGTCAAGCGTCTCCCTTCGAAGGGCAATTGTTGCCCCGTAGCATCCGTTTTTTCCGCCGAGTAACTTGGATACCGTTGCCGAAGGCAAAAACCAGAAATTGATCCCGGCAGCACCGATGGCCGACCATAGGCCTGAAGTAGGCAGCCCGATGTAAAGACAAGTCGCCAAACCGGCGCCGGGACTTTGCAGGGTCCCGATAACGGCGTTGAGATAGTTTGATTCCACCCGCATGTCGCTGTCCGACATCACGAGAATTTCGTGCTTTGCTGCGCTCATCATGTTGATGAGGTTGCTGACCTTATAGTTCGTGCCGTGCAGAGTCGGGTTCGATACCAGCGTGATGTCGACGTTGGGCTTATCGGCCTGCAGCTTGTGCACAACGGCGATTGCGGGATCGTCAGCTTTGCGGACACCGCAAACAATCTGCACGCAGGGATAATCCAACTCGCAGAAAGAGAGGAGGTTTTGGTAAAGTCCCGATTCGTCGCCGCACAGCGGTTTCAGGACCGTGACTGGCGGTCTTTCGCGAGGTTTCGGCAGCGGTTGCGTGGCAAATCGCCGAACAGCGAAAGCTCCTAGCAGCTGATAGAGTGAACCAAATGCGGCGGATAGGATGAAAAACCATGATAACGTCGTGCAAATTCTAAGAAATAGTATCATTTTCTACCGGGACGACGCGTCAATCTGGCGAGACAGAACAAACGTACTAACTAGGGGTTGGCTGCTGTAGCGACCGATAGGTTGTACAGCGGTTACCGAGTGATCAAGGAGCATTAAATAATGAATGAATTTACAAGTTCCACTGTATTGCGTCTAACGGCGGTCCTTGCCGCGTCCCTGCCCTTGCTTCTCTCCGGTTGCGCTACGCCGCCGACCGATCCGGCGCAGCGCACCGTGTACGACCAGACGAACGATCCGCTGGAGCCTATGAACAGGGCGATTTTCGATTTCAATGATAAAGCATACACTTATGTATTGTTCCCGATAGCCCGCGGATACAACGATCTACCGACCCCGGCCCGCTCCGGCGTTCATAATGTAATCGACAATTTGGGCGAACCTGTGGTGTTCATGAACAAAGGCCTGCAGGGAGACATCACCTTGGCCGGAACCACGGCGGCACGGTTCCTCGTCAACACGATTTTCGGCTTCGGCGGCATTATTGATGTTGCCGGCCATAATGAAATCTACGAACCAAAGGCCGGCGACTTCGGCGCCACGCTGTATGTCTATGGCGTCAGCGAGGGTCCATATCTGGTTCTGCCGCTCTTTGGCCCAAGCAACCCGCGCGATACGGTTGGAACGGCGGTCGATGGCGTCGCAGATCCGTGGACCCATGAGCTGGCCTACACAACCTATCCGGAGCAGTTCGGCGTGCAGTTCGGCAAGGGGATCGATCTGTTGGCGGGCAAGGTGGACGATTACGAGCAGGCCAGGAAGACCTCGCTCGATTTCTACGCCTATCTGCGCAGTTCATATCGTCAGAACCGCAGGTTCGAATTGGGTCAGAAAGCCGACGCGGACGACAGCCTGTATGACGTCCCGGGCGACAAGAACGATCATCCTTAAGCGCAGAAAGGGATCGGTCGTTAGCGACCGATCCCCAGGCCTTGTCAGTCGAAAAGGCTTGAGACCGAACGGTCTTCGGTGATTCGGCGTATCGCCTCAGCGATCAGCGGGGCGACAGTGAGCTGCCGAATGCTGCCGTTTTTGGCGACGGCGTCGGTCGCTTGAATGCTGTCGGTGGTGACGAGTTCAACCATCGGCGCCGCGGCGATGCGGGCGACGGCGCCACCCGACAAGACACCGTGAGTTGTATAGGCGCGAACCGAGCTTGCGCCGGCTTCGACCAGGGCGACCGCGGCATTGCACAGCGTACCTGCCGAATCGACGATGTCGTCGACCAAAATACAGGCGCGGCCGTCGACGTCGCCGATGATGTTCATCACTTCCGATACGCCGGCCCGCTCGCGGCGCTTATCGATAATGGCGAGGTCGGCGTCCAGACGTTTGGCCAGCGCGCGGGCGCGCACCACGCCGCCGACATCCGGTGAGACGACGATGGGCGTTGCGTAATTCGCAGCGTGCCGCTTGATATCTTCGACAAAGACCGGAGCAGCAACCAGATTATCGGTCGGGATATCGAAAAAGCCCTGAATCTGGCCGGCATGCAGATCCATCGTCAAAACGCGATCGGCACCCGCGACGGTGATCAAATTGGCGACCAGCTTGGCCGAGATCGGTGTGCGCGGCCCGGTCTTACGGTCCTGCCTGGCATAGCCGAAATAGGGGAGCACCGCCGTTATGCGCTTGGCCGAACCGCGCTTGAGCGCGTCGATCGTGACCAGCAATTCCATCAGGTTGTCGTTGGCGGGGAACGAGGTGGATTGGATGAGGAAAACATCCTCTCCACGCACATTCTCAAGAATCTCCACGAACACTTCGAGATCGGCGAAGCGCTGAATATTGGCTCTGGTGAGCGACAGGTCCAACTCGGCGGCGATCGCTTCGGCGAGCGGCAGGTTGGAGTTTCCGGAAAGAAGTTTCATAGGTTATCGTACTGCGCGGCGGAAGAGAGGCGGGGACCATAAGGCCGTAAGGGCCGCCACACCAGTATCGATTTCGCCGTAATGGACATAACCGCGCTCACGAGAGCAAGGCGATCGCTGAAAGCTGGCGGCCGTAATCCGATTCGCCGGTCAGGCAAGACCGGCGATAGCTGAAAAATCGGGCCGAATCGGCACAGGTGTCCGCCTCGATCCGGTCGATACCGGCGACATTCAACACCTCAAGCCGACGTACGACGAAGCCGGGCAGATCAAAATGCGGTCGACCGGCCGGGCCTTCGCTGAAAAACTCTGCGGCGGCGGGGTCATCTCCTAGAAATGCCGTGCGAAACTCAGGTCCCACTTCGTACGAGGTGGGGCCGATTGCTGGCCCGACGGCGGCAACGATATCCCCACGAACGGCGCCGAGCCGCGTCATAGCCGTCACGACCGCATCGACGACCCCGGCTTTTGCGCCTTTCCAGCCGGCATGGGCGGCACCGATGACGCCCGCTTTGCGATCGGCGAGCAACACAGGTGTGCAGTCCGCGGTCAGGATACCAAGCGCGATACCGCGGCAGTTTGTCGCCAGCGCATCCGCCTTCGGCCCCGCCCCGGGCGCCCAGGGTGAGGATACCTCGGCGACATTCGTGCCATGAACCTGATAGGCCGTGACCAACCCCGCCGCGTAGACCCCGAGGCGCTCGGCGCAAAGGGCTCGATTTTGCGCAATATGCTCGGGCACGTCGTCAGAGCCCAGCCCGCAATTCAGCGAAGCGTATATGCCGGCGCTGATCCCGCCCTGACGGGTAAAGAAGCCGTGCCGGATGCCGGTTATCGGGCCGATCAGAGCGGATTCGATCATGGGCGCAAATCCACTTTCTTCACGAATGCGTATCCAATTGGGCCACCGAAAACATGTTTACAACTTTTTCGGCAATGCATGTCGGTGGAACCGGGATTGGATTGCGCGGTTATTTTTAGTCAGTGCAATCGCACTATCCGACATGCCAACGTTGGGGAACAGCATGCTAGACAGAACGTCATCTCCAGGTCACCGCGGCGCGGTCCGCAATCCGCAATCCGACGGACGCCTGAAGCATAACCGCCAGATCGGCGCATCGAAACAGACCGGCGATCGCGCCAGTGTTCAGCATGGCGGTCAGGGCCGGGTGAAGAATCCGACCACAGACAGGCGGTTGAAAAGCAACCGCTAGGAGCCGCCGTTCGCCGGCCCATCGAACCCAGCGGGGACGATTCCTGCCGGGGTGATCGCCGCGACTTTGAACAACGCGCCCATCGCATCCGCGCCGGTCAGTCGATCCGCCGCACGATCGATAGCGGCTGCTGCTTCGGCGGATCGGCCGCGTTTGAGCCGGTCAGCGCGTATGTCGATGCCCAGCGCCTTCAAGAAAGCTCGCTGGGTTGTCGGTCCCGAGGCATGTGTCCCGGCTTCTCGGGCGACACGCACCAGGGCGGCGAAGTCGACATGCGCGGACAGGTCCGCTTCACCGGGATTCTCCAGGGCCGCGACCATGCGATGCGCACGCACGGCTTGCAGCGATTCGCCGAATGCGCTTTGCGTATGGCCGTAATCGATCAGCAAGGCGGCCCCGCCGAAGGTCGCAATCCTGTGCGCAATCTCGGTGCCGACGGCGATTACCGCCGGGGAAAGTTCGCAAAGGCTGCCTTGCGCCGGATGCGGCAGGTCTTCCGGGACCAACAGCGACAGGGCGTTCGGCCGGGGTGCAAGGACAAAGTGAAAGCCTGCGGCCTCGTTCCAATCGACCAGCCGTTCCAGCCAGTTCCCGTCCCAGTAGACCAGTTGACGGATCGGCAGGGCATCCAGAAACTCGTTGGCGACCAGCATCGTCGGCCCATCGGGAAGTCCGTAAAGGGTATCGTGCCAGACCGGCGCATGGTCCTGCAAAGCCGAAGCCTGCAGGCACCTGAGTGCGGGATTGATTTCGACCAGATGCAGCTTGATCGCGCTCAACCATTCCGGAACGCGGCGGCCGACGCGCAGTGCGTCAGCCATCAGCGTACCGCGCCCGGGGCCGAGCTCCACAAGATTGACCGAGGCCGGGCGGCCTAACTTATCCCAGCAATCGATCAGCCAGGCGCCGATTAAATCCCCGAACAGCTGGCTGGTCTCCGGCGCGGTAGTGAAATCACCCTTGGCGCCCAGCGGGTCGGCGCGCCGGTAATAGCCATGGTCGGCGTCGCCCAGCGCCGCCGCCATGTAATCGCCCACGGTAATCGGCCCGCCGCGCGAAATGCGCCGGGCGATACGCTCACTCAGCGGACTCAAGGCCGGCCGGCGGCTCGCATTGGCCGGCTGATCGCGTAGGTGCAAAGCCCGATCCCGGCTAGCAGCATCGGGAAGGACAATATCTGTCCCATGCTGATTCCGCCGACGATAAATCCCAGATAGGAATCCGGCTCGCGGAACAGCTCGCAGGTAGAACGGGCGATGGAATAGCCGAGAAGGAACAAGCCGGTCAGCAGTCCGTCGCGGCGGCGAATAGCCGGCTGTTGCGCCAGTAGCGCCAATAACAGGAACAGGATCAGACCCTCAGAGGCGGCCTCATAGAGCTGGCTTGGGTGGCGCGGCAGAGAGCCGGCCTCAGGGTTGGGGAAAACCATGCCGAGCGGCGAATCTGTCACCCGCCCCCACAGCTCGCCGTTCACAAAATTCGCCAGCCGCCCGAAAAAAAGCCCGATCGGGGCAGCGCAGGCAATGAGATCGCTCAGCTGAAACAGCGGGATGGCGCGTTTGCGAGCAAACAGGATGGTGGCTGTGGTGACGCCCAATATCCCGCCATGGAAGGACATGCCGCCTTCCCAGACCTTAAAGATGCTGATCGGGTCGGCGAAATAGTCGCTTGGCCGATAGAACAACACAATGCCCAGCCGCCCGCCGAGCAATACGCCGGCCATCGCCCAAAAGAGGAAATCGTCGAGATCCGTCGCCTTGGGCCGGCTGTCGGGGCTATTGAACCGCTTTTGACCCGCCAGCCAGACGGTGTAGCGCCAGCCCAGCACCAAGCCGGTGATATAGGCGAGCCCATACCAGCGGATCGCTATCGGTCCCAGCTTGATTGCGACGGGGTTCAGGTTCGGATAGGTGAGAGCCATGGCTGCCTTATAACCGTGGGGTCGGGGCAGGGGAAGCTTCCGTCTGAGCGCTGCTAGGGCAGGTTGGTCACCGCGACGCTCGTCGATCCTCTGGTGACACCGCTACTGTCCCTGAACCGGACGAATACACGTTTATTCGCAGGATCGGGCACGAAGGTCGGGGTGCTTGCCTGGATGAATATCGCAAAGGTGGGAGGCGTGTCGGCGGCGATAGTAGTCGGTACGGTGGATCCGATTGGTGTGATGCACTGGCCGCTCGTAGGATCAGTCTGGCAGAGCATCACCGATAACGGCAAGCTGGCTGTACCCGTGTCTGCCGATGCAGTGATCGCCGCGGTCGCTCCCAGGTTGACTATAGCCACAGCGAAGGCGCCGGAATGGTCGCTGAACGCCAGGTGAACATAGCCATAGCTCTCCGACGTCGCCGCCAGCGCCACAATATCTGGTTCGGGTGTGTTCGAAGTGGACAGGAGCAGTGTGTTGAGACCTGTCGTACTCGATGCAGCCGGCGCATTCGCGCACTGCATGTTGAACGGGACGTCCATTGCGTTAAATGGCGCCGGCGTCACGCTGATGATAAAGCTTTGCGATCCACTCACAGCAATTGTCGCGGGCACGTTTGGTGACCCTGTCGGCTGATTTCCCGCACCGGTGGTCTGATAGCTGAAGGTCGCCGCCAGCGGATTGGCAAGCGCGATTGAACAGCCCGTACCGGTGCTGCCAATAGCTTTGCCTTCAAATATCAGCTCTGCATCTTTTGCCAGATCCGCCAGGCTTCTGCGCTGAACGCTGCTTGCGGCAGAGGGTGGGACATTCAGAGCAAGGCAGGTAAGGGCCACAAGGAATGCGCGGGCGACCTGCTGCGGCTTTGATTGCGTGCGCAAGCCAAGGAAGCGAGCTCAAGGAAATTTCTGGGGATATGCCATGCCGGCATGTTTCCTCTCAACGAATCGTGGCCGCAACCCTAACTTGTACGAGACCAGCGTATATGGGCGTATGAGGGCGGAGAGCAAATATTTTGCACCGCACAATTTTCGTCGTAGGATAGTTCGGACTCGCTGGAATGTTTGGATTTCATCGCTCTTGCTTGCGAGACCACGGCGGAGCGTGCTACCCAAAATTGCCGCCGAGTCGGAACGGGCTTGCCGGTTGGCGTCCTTGAGGTCGCTTGAATGCTGGGTGATAAAAGATTGTTCGATGATATGGCGCGCGCCGCAAGCGGCGCGGCTGGAGCATTAGGCGGGATTCGGTCTCGCATGGAAGGGGAGCTGCGCGACCATGTCGAGCGGTTCCTGCTCCGGATGAAACTGGTCACTCGCGAAGAATTCGATGTCGTAGCGGCATTGGCGCAAAAGGCGCGGGCGGAGCAGGAGATCCTGACAGAACGGCTAGCAGCGCTCGAGGCGCAACTTGCCGGACCCAAAGCCGCGGCGCGAGTCGCCAAGAAACCGGCGGCAACGCCAAACGACGCAAAGCCGAAAACGGCCCGGCGTCGGCGTGTTCAGGCTTGATGACGGCGTCCTTGCCTCGGCTGGCGCAGGGTCACGAGTTCTTCGGTCGCATTTCAACCATTATGTCGGGCGCGGCCATAGGCCTGCCGCTTCCGGCCCAGCCTTTTCCGGCTCCATGGAGACAAGGATGACTCTGCCCTCCCTTGAAACCTCGACTACGCAGATCAACCCGCTCGATCTGATCGAGGAGTTGGTGATTGCGAACGACTGGCCGTTTCAGCGCGCCGCGGACGACGAAATTCTGGTCGAAATCGGCGGTCGATGGACTGATTACCGTCTGTTCTTCGTGTGGCAGGAAGAGGCGGCGGCGCTGCAATTTTGTTGCCGGCTCGACGCCAAAGTACCGCCCAAGACCCGGCCATCAATCAACGATCTGCTGTCGCGTATCAACGAGCGTTTGTGGGTCGGCCATTTCGACGTCTCGGCCGAAGAAGATTCGATCATGTTCCGCCATGCCCTGCTGCTGCGCGGTGTATCGGGTGTCAGCGCCGAGCAGGTCGAGGACCTGGTCGAACTGGCCCTGGTCGAATGCGAACGATTCTACCCCGCCTTTCAACTGGTGATCTGGGGTGGCAAGACCGCCGATGAGGCGATGACTGCCGCGATCCTGGACCCGGTCGGCGAGGCCTAATCTTTTCGTTTTCCCATGACTGATTCAGTACTCCTGATCGGCTGCGGCCGCATGGGCGGCGCTTTGCTGAAGGGCTGGCGTGAGTCCGGCGTCGTCGATGACGCACGCGTGGTCGATCCGGCCTTGCCGGAATTGCCCGGTGTTGCCGTTGTGGCCAGCTTGGCCGAAATTCTCGATCCGCTGCCCAGGACCATTCTTCTGGCGGTCAAGCCGCAGATGCTGGATACCGTCTTGCCGGGATTGAAGGCGCGACTACCGACCGGCGCGCTGGTGATCTCGATCGCCGCCGGCAAGACTTTGTCCTATTTTGCCGACCGGTTGGGCTCAGAGGTCGCGGTCATTCGCACCATGCCCAACACACCGGCCGCGATTGGCCGGGGCATTACAGTGTGCTGCGCCGGAGCAGCGGTTAGCGCGGCACAGCGGGCGACTGCCGACGCCCTGCTGTGTTCCGTAGGCCAGGTCGCCTGGACCGCTGACGAGACTCTGATGCATGCGGTGACTGCGGTATCCGGATCTGGGCCTGCTTATGTCTTCCTGCTGATCGAGGCGCTGCAGGCCGCGGCTGTGGCGGCGGGACTGCCTGCCGATCTTGCGGCACGGCTGGCGCGCGATACCGTGACCGGTTCGGGCGAATTGGCCAGGCAATCGAGCGACGATCCGGCCAAATTGCGCGCCGACGTCACCAGCCCCGGCGGTACAACCGCGGCAGCGCTGGCGGTCCTGATGGCTGAGGACGGCCTGCCCGACCTGATGAAACGCGCCGTCGCGGCCGCCACCGCGCGGTCGGAGGAAATGGCGAAGGGTTGATTTGCGGCGGATGCGATTGCGATTATCAGTGCGCTCCGCGCTAATATTGAAGCCTGTGAATCTGTCAGCTGCCATCGAAGGCTAGGGAAACATGCCTCAGGGCTGCACAATTAGCCGAGCGCGGCAGCAACCTGCGTCCGCAGGGCAGGCAGGACATCGATTTCGTACCAGGGGTTGCGGCGCATCCAGCCGGTGCTACGCCAACTTGGGTGGGGTAAGGGAAAAAATGCCGGTCGGAAGGTTGCGAAGGTGCGGACGGTTTCGGTCAGCGTCGTGACCGGTGGCGGCAAATAGGCCTTCTGGGCAAAGAGCCCGACCAGCAGGGTTAGCCGGATGTTCGGCATAAGTTTTAGCAACCGCCCATGCCACAGAGGCGCACATTCGGGCCTAGGCGGCTTATCTCCCGCACCGGGCTCAGCACCCGGATAGCAAAACCCCATCGGCATCAGCGCGACCCTGTCAGGATCATAGAAGGTGGTGCGGTCAACACCGGTCCAGTCCCGCAGACGGTCGCCGCTGGCATCATCCCAGGGGACGCCAGATGCATGAACCCTGGTACCGGGTGCTTGCCCAACGATCAGAACGGCGGCACCGGCGCCGGCCTGAATAATTGGGCGCGGCCCAAGCGGCAAACTCGCTGCGCATACAATGCAGGCCCGAGCGGCGCGCAGCACATCTTCGAGGGGCTCCGAGTTCTGGGGATAGGTCAATGACGGCTCCTTCGTTGCCGGGCAGTTTGTGTTGCGGATGAATGACGAATCGGCGACCGATCGGCATCCTTGCAAGAGTGCGGGCGAAGGGCCAGACCAAGCCACGAGGCAGAACAGGCGGTGTTCGTGACACAAACTTTAACCGCGACTGAACCGAAAGTGCGCGCCGGGCAGGTGGTTGCGCTGCGCCTGTTCAACCTCGCAAATGAGATCGACCTGGGCCGTGCCGAACAGCTTTGGGCGCGGCGCGTACAGCGTGCGACTGCGCGTAGCCGACTGGTCGGAACGCCATCCAAAGCGGTTTCGTTCGGCGTGCCTCCGCTCGCCCTGGCGCTGGACCCTGTGTCGCTCGAGGTCGGCGGCAAAAGCGTTACTGCCGTCGCCAGCGTTCGCCTTTATGACTTCGGCATAGCCGTTCTGACACTGAGACTGGCTGCGGAAGAACTGAGCTGGAGCGATTTCACCGGTCTGGTGAACGACACCGACGCCGCCATTGGCCCGGCTGCCGTGACCGATATTTGGGACAAATTGCTGACGCAGCTTCGCGATCTACTGGGCGAGGCGCTGGATGGCCCGACTGCGGCGCCGCTTCAGGAGGATTATCTGATCGCGCTGGTCGATGCCTTCGACGCGCCGCTGAGCGCGGAGGCGCTGCAGGCGCGGGTCGATCTCGTCCCTCTGTTGTCTGGCGAGTTGCGTCCGCTGTCCGAGGGGGCGGAGCGCGACCTGATGCGCCAGCGCTTTTCCTATCATCCTGACGACCTTGTCGTGATCACCTGGGACCGCGCCTTTATCTATGAGCCGCAACAGGAGACCGACGTCGTCGATGTGCTGGAAATGGCCAACGCCCAGTTGCTGGAGATGCGGGTCTATGACGAGATGCTGGATGACGAGTTGCCCCGCATGCACCGTCTGGTCGAGGCTGCGCGGCGGCGCACCGCGTTGATCGCGTCGCGCCGCTATGACCGATTGGCGCGGCGCCTGCATACGCTGGTGGCCGAAGTGACCGTTCTGGCCGAGCGGGTGGACAACGCCCTTCAGGTGACCGAGGACGTCTATCTCGCCCGCGTCTATGCTGCGGCGATGGAACTGTTCCGAGTGCCCAATGTCATCAAGGCGGTCGATCGCAAGTTGGCGATCATCCGGGAGGTCTATACGGCACTGCAAAGCGATGCGGCGGGCGCCCGGGCCGAACTTCTTGAAATCGCCATTCTGGTGCTGATCGTCGTCGAGATTGTTTTATCGTTGATCCGTCACTGATATCAGGCAGCCCGGCCGCTGGCCGTGCGGGACGGGTTAATCGAGCCGGTTTGTGAAGGAGGCGGAACGAAAGCCGGTCCTTCGCGATTGGAATGCGACGGAGGATGCCCCAACTGTGAGGCTTCGTTCGAGCTGGAGTATCCAAGATGAGTGACCTAAACGCGGCGGCGGCGGGCAGTTTTCGGGTCGGCGGCGATGTCGCTGTCAACCGGCTGGGGTACGGTTCGATGCGGATCACCGGCGACGGTATTTGGGGCGAGCCGAAGGACCCCGCCGAGTGTCTGCGGACCCTTCGCCGCCTGCCCGAACTTGGCGTCGATTTCATCGATACGGCCGATAGCTATGGCCCCGAGGTCAGCGAAAACCTGATCCGCGAGGCGCTGCATCCCTATAAAGGAATCTTGATCGCCACCAAGGGCGGGCTGACGCGCCACGGCCCTGACATATGGGCGCCGGTCGGCCGCCCGGAATATCTGCGCCAATGCGTCCTGATGAGCCTGCGCCGCCTAGGCGTCGAGCGGATCGACCTTTGGCAACTGCATCGCATCGACCCGAAAGTGCCGCAGGCGGAGCAGTTCGAGGTTATCCGGGCAATGCAGAAGGAAGGGCTGATCCGCCATGTTGGCCTGAGCCAGGTCAGCGTGGCCGAAATCGAGGCGGCGCGGAAGCTGTTGACCGTTGCCACGGTGCAGAACCGCTATAACTTGGTGGACCGCTCGAGCGAGGATGTGCTGGACTACTGCGCCGCAAATAATATCGGCTTCATCCCCTGGTTCCCGCTGGCCGGCGGACCGTTGGCGCAGCCGGGCGGGCTGCTCGACCAGGTCGCCAAGCGCCACGGCGCGCGCCCCAGCCAGATCGCCTTGGCCTGGGTGCTGAAACGATCCGCGGTCATTCTGCCGATTCCCGGAACGTCGAAAGTCGCCCATCTGGAGGAGAATGTCGCCGCGGCGAACATCGCGCTGTCGGATGAGGAGTTCCGGGCGCTGGACGAGCAGGGCAGGGCGGCGTCGGGCTGAATTATTTCAACGATATCGCCCCGGTAACCGGCGGAAGGCTTAGGGTCGAGGGGCTTAGAAAAAGCCCTCGCCGCTTGCGGGAGGGTGCAGGGGTTTTGAAGCCGGTAGTTGAACCGCCAAGACACAAAGGTGCCAAGATATCCGCGATCGTCTGGACTGCACCCCGTTGGTGAGACAGAAAGCTTAG
>PLTD01000232.1 GCA_003165335.1 Rhodospirillales bacterium
CGCTAAAAATGCTCTGCATTATCATATATAGAAACAGGATCCTGGGGGCTTTTCCGTCCCCCGGTTTCAGGTCAGGTTTCTGAGTCCCGGACTTGCCGCAGGGTAATCAGATCATTCCCGAGGCGTACAGGCGCGAGCAGGAGGCCGCGACACGCTTGCGCCTGGTGACGCCGGAGACGGATCAAGGGTCTTGATCCTTTTTGCTGACCGCCTACTATCATCCTATGGACACGAACAAACACGCCCCGGCCGGTTGGCTGGAAGCCCTCGCAGAGAGCGAGGCCGAGCTTGCCGCAGGGCTGACGGTCCCCATGGAGGCCGTCTTGCGTGATTTGGACGATGCTATCGACCATCTTCAAGCCGGGCGGAAACGTCCACAGGAACGCCGCCAAGTCGCCCGCGAGCGTTGATTTCGCTTACCCCGAAGGCGAGGCGTCAGGTTGCCGCGCTTACCGCCGATTACATGCGCAAACAGCGCCCGGAAGCGATCGTTAATATGCGGGCGGCCCTAGTCGGCGCGAGGAACATGATCGAGCGGCACCCTAATGACGGTAAACCCTTCCCGTCTGTTTACGACGAACTCGCACAGCCGGGGCGATCTTGGATCAAGTCGGGGCGGTATTGGGTCGCGTTCAGCACCATCCAGCCACCCGTGATCGTCGGCTTTTTCTATGAAACGGCCGACATTCCCAACCGCGCATAGCGCCGCGTTCGGCGGCCGAGCTATCCCCCCGAATCGGGACTTATCCATCGGACTCTGGTGACGATCGCGCAGGCGCCGTTGCGAGTCGTCCACAGACCAGAATCGGACTCTGGTGACGCTTGAATCGGACTCTTGTGACGCGACTCGCGGTTATCCACCGGACTCTGGTGACAGATTCTAATAATAAGAACTAAACATCCTCAAATAGCTTGCGTCACCAAAGTCCGAATTGACACTGTGAACAAATCACAGCAACAGTTCAGATATGCTTTTCGAGTGACAAGAAAAAATGGGTCAGGTCCACCAACTCATTACCACCCACGGCTTCGAAGAAGCCAAGGCGCGAGCCGTGGCAAAACTTGACCGTCAGTGTGTGGAGACTGCTTTCGCGGTCATGAGTGACGAAGACCAGCGAATCGGCATCATGCATGCCGGGTTTTCTATGACGGCGCTCCCTCACAAAGACATAGCCGAAACCGTGTGGAACCGTCAGGGCGGCAACGTCAAATTACGGATCGACAGCGGCACCGATGAAAACGGCTTAGCGGTGGGCATCCCGTTCGGGTCGATAGCTCGAATGATCCTGCTTTATTTGCAAACCGAAGCCGTCAAAACCAGGTCGCGCGAGATCGAGCTAGGCCGGTCGATGAACCGCTGGCTTTCCAGCATGGGAATCGACAACGGCGGCAAAAGCTACAAGCTGGTCCGCGAACAATCGCGCCGCTTGAGCCTGTGCCGGCTGACGTTTTACCGAGCGGCCGAGGAAGGGACGCACGTCACAAACGGCAGTTTTGTGCGGGATGCCATCTTGCCGACCCGCGAAAGCGACCAGCTCCCGCTATGGCGCGAAGTTATCCGGCTGGACGAGAGCTTTTACGAAAGCCTGATTTCTCACCCTATGCCGGTGCTGGAATCCGCGTTGCGGCAGATCGGAAGCCGCAGCATGGCGATCGACGTTTATGTCTGGCTCGCTTATCGGCTTCATCATTTGACCGCACCCACGCCGATTTCGTGGCGGTCTATCTACGATCAATTTGGCGGCGGATATGCTCAGTTCCGCCAGTTCAAAGCGAAGTTTAAGGAGCCTCTGGCGCTGGCTCTAGCCGCGTATCCCGAGGCCCATGTATCGGCGGACGACGAAGGGTTGATGCTTTATCGGGTCCATCCCCGCAAAGGTCCCCAATGCGACATAGGTTCAGGCGCTCAAAGCCTTCGTCCCATGCTCGCGTAGATCTCCTGCCGGGCTGACATAGCGGTAGAGCGTGGCGCGACTGATCTTGAGTTCCGCGCACAGATCGGACCCTGCCGCCCGCGTCGAAATGATGACCGCCATCAAATCCCACTCGCCGCAGTCGTGGGCGCACATCAATATGCTGGGCGAGTACGACTTCTCCGACGAAAAGCTGGTCGACATATTCGGAATCCTCCCCCTGAAAATCAGCGCCTAAAACGACACGATTTTAGGGGAAAGAAAATTCGGATATCGGCAGATAGTTCAATATGTTGTCGAAGATCCTATGTCGCGTTTGGGACCTTTGCGGGGACGGACCCAGCGATGATGCGAGCGACGGATTGACAAGGTGCGGGACCCGGCCACGAGCACCTGCCTGTTTCTGGATATCGGCGGCGTCCTGCTTACCGATGGGTGGGGTCGTCATGCCCGCGAACGGGCCGCGGCCACTTTCAACCGTGAATTGGCCGAGATGGAGGAGCGCCACCGTCTGATCTGGGATACCTACCAGATGGGGAGGATCACGCTCGATAGGTACTTGGACAGGGTGATCTTCTGCCGGAAGCGGCCGTTTACCAGGGCGCAGTTTCGACAATTCATATTCGACCAATCGAGACCTCACAGCGAGATGCTCGATCTGATAACCCAGCTAAAGCGCTCGCACGGGCTGAAGATCGCCGTGGTCAGTAATGAGGGACGCGAATTGAATGCGTGTCGCATTCGACGCTTCAAGCTGGACAAGCTCGTCGATTGCTTCATTTCCTCCTGCTTCGTCCATCGCCTCAAGCCCGACCCGGACATTTTCAGGCTGGCACTGGATATCGCGCAGGTGTCCGTGCAACAGGTCGTCTACATCGAAAATACCGCAATGTTCGTGGAGATCGCCGAAGGCCTCGGCATCCGAGGCATCCTGCACACGGACTGCCGCTCAACGCGCCTAAAGCTTGCTGAGATGGGATTGTCACAGATCAAAAGCGATCCCTCATGAGACCATTAACCTTGGCAGCTTCCCGATCAGTTAAGCGCCGGGCCGCGGGTTCACGCGGAGGATGATCGCAAGAACTCTGGCTCCGCGCCGATTCACAGAAGGCATCAAATGAAAACTTGGAGCGAGTGTCGGCCAAATACTGCCCCCGCAACCAATAGATGCGGCGAACGTCCAAGTTTAAGGTGTCTACGGAATAAGTCGGTTGCGGGGGCCTGCATGTAGGTTATTTAGGAGTCTGATCGCCGCTCCCGAAAACAATCGTGGAATTATTTTTGCTCGTCTTAAGCCTGCTTGGACCGACCGCGAACCTACCCGGGGACGAACATCCGCACTGCGGCCGCGCCCAGGCCCTCTCGGCCTGAAGCTACGCAATTGCGCTTCAAAAATGCCGAGTTCCTGTTGAAAATCCGGTTGCCGCGCTGATCGCGCGCCGTCTTGGCGATACTTCGATGTCCTCAGTACGCGATGACTTCAGTGGTTTGCGTTTCGTCGTGCAAGAGGGGAGGCTTGTGGCCCCCTCTTGCAACCCTCAAATCTGCAGACCCATTTGGTCGATCACCTGCGTGACGCCGGGTGCCGACCATGCCGCGTTCTCGATCGCCAAGCGCTCGCTCCAAGAACGGACGAGGCCGCTGATGGTCACTTTGCCGCCGTCGATTGAAATGCCCACCTTATCGGCCTCCACGTCGGCTTGGCGCTCCAGCGCCGCCTTGATCTTTTCCCGAAGCTGCTCGGATTCGTCGATGGGCTCGACGACCGGTTTGATCACGATCGTATTGATGACGCCAACCACACCCGACAACTGGCGAATTCCCGTTTCCACGCGGTCCTTCAGATATTGCCACTCGACCTCGCCAGATAGCGTGACGACACCGTGCTCGACCATGACGGTAATCCGCTCGTGCGGGATCACGACACTCCAACGAAGTATGCTCAGCGCCCGCTTGGCGATTTCGTCATCCTCATTCCCGTCGATCGCGGGAATCCGGACTTCGATTTCCTGTACGATCGCGCCAACGCCCCTAACACACCTCGCAGCATCCTCCGCGGCGCGCTTTTCGGCATAACTCTGGACATGACCCGTCAACGTCACGACGCCGTTGCTCGCCGTGACGCCGATGTGACTCGCTTCGACGCTCGGCTCCCACTGAAGTTCGTCGAGAACCGCTTGCTGTAACTGTATGTCATTCATCATGACATCCTCCTGTAATGAATTCATGAGCAGTCATGGACTATAATGAAACCCCCGGCGGCGGCTTTGATTCACGTCAACATCGGCCCCCCGCGCTGAATCGCTCACGCGTTACCGGACGCGAACTGCGGTCGATCGAAATCAATGCCGGACCCCCGGCAGCGCATCTTTAACCTTGGATCGCTGATCACTTTATTGGCCACCCTCTAGATTTTGGCGCAATAGAATGCGTCCAGTACCGCGCCAAAACCGGACACTGTTTGCATACCTGAACCGACGAGCCCGCCATCAATAGTTGGATGGACAAAAAAATCCTTGGCATTTGCGGAATTTAAACTG
>PLTD01000056.1 GCA_003165335.1 Rhodospirillales bacterium
CACGGCGTCAGCGCCAAGCATCTGCCGCGCTACCTGCGCGAATGGGCCTACCGCTTTAACCGACGCAACCTGACCGAGGGCCTCGACCGCTTTCTGATCCGCCGCGCCGTCGAATGCGCAACCATCACCTACGACCAGCTCATCGCCGGAAACGCCAGCGATGGGGCTAAACGGAATAGGCGAATTCCCGCTCACATTCTGCTACCTGCTTCAGCTTGATAGGGAGATCTCGATCATCGTGGACGCACGATATGACTGTTGATCGTCACAATTAATAAGAACGGGGCATGCCAAGGACATGCTCAGCGACATACGCGAGTATCAGATTTGTCGATATCGGCGCGATTTGCATAAGCCGGGTTTCCCTCCACTTGCGCTCGACATCATATTCACGGGCGAAACCAAATCCGCCGTGCGTCTGTAGGCAGGCCTCCGCTGCATGCCATGCAGCCTCAGACGAAAGCAGCTTGGCGATGTTGGCATCCTCCCCGCAGGGTCGACCACTGGCAAATAAGGCGCATGCTCTGCGCAATACCATCTCGGCTCCGACCAATTCGGCGTAGGCCCGCGCGATCGGAAACTGAACCCCCTGATTTTGTCCAATGGCTCGCCCGAATACCACGCGCTCGCTCGCGTATGCCTTCGCAGTATTCGTGAACCAACGACCGTCTCCTAGAGTCTCGGAGGCGATGAGTATTCGCTCGGCATTCATCCCGTCGAGAATATATCGGAATCCCTTCCCTTCCTCCCCAATCAGGTTGCGTGCCGGAACCCGCAAATTGTCGAAGAACACCTCGGTCGTATTGTGATTGATCATCGCCTTAAGCGGTCGTATTTCCAGCCCATTTCCACGAGCTTTGCGCATATCGACTAGAAAGACGGACAAGCCTTCGGTTTTTTTGCGCACCTGATCCTGCGGTGTGGTGCGCGCCAACAACAGCATCAAGTCGGAATGAAAGGCTCGAGACGTCCAGACTTTCTGTCCGTTGATGACATATTCTGCGCCGTCGCGTAGGGCACGCGTTTTGAGACTTGTCGTGTCAGAACCGGTAGAAGGTTCAGTAACTCCGAACGCCTGAAGCCTCAACTCTCCTGAGGCGATTTTCGGCAGGTAATAGCCCTTTTGCTCCTCACTGCCATGCCGAAGCAGTGTCCCCATGATATACATTTGGGCGTGACAGGCGCCGGCGTTACAGCCGGATGCGTGAATCTCTTCCAAAATTACCGATGCTGCACGCAATGGCAGGCCGGCTCCGCCGTATTCGCTTGGAATCAGAACCGACAAGTAACCAGCATAAGTCAGCGCCTCGACGAACTCCGTCGGATAGGCTTCGCGCGCCTCCAAGTCACGCCAATAAGCACCAGGATAATCGGCACAAATTCGTCGGATTGCATCGCGTATCTCCGGGTAATCCTCGCCCAACTCCAACATAACAGGAGATCCGGCTGTACTGTCGTCCATCACTCGCCGGCCCTTTCGAAGACAACGTCGTTGTCAGCACCCAAATCCGGCACCGCTTCGTTTCGGTCCGGTCGGCCCCCTTCGAAGGTCAGCGGCAGCCCTACAAAGGTGAGTTGTCCATCCGCGCTTCTACGCAATATGTCCAGCGCCTGAGTTTGTTCGTGCGTAACGACCTGACCGACGGTTTGAATCGGTGCGCATGGTACACCGGCGGCCTCAAGGTCAGCGATCCACTGTTTGGTCGACTTGAGGCTGAGACTCTCGTTCATCAGGTCTTCGAGCAGCGCACGATTGCGGACTCGATCGCCATTGGTATGGAAGCGCAGGTCATCGGCCCATTGCGGGTGACCGAGTACGGCCGCAAGCTTTTGGAAAAGGCTGTTGTTGCCGGCTGTGACGATCAGAGTGCCGTCCTTGGTACGAAAGGCTCCATAGGGGGCGATATAAGGTGACCCCGAGCCTTGCGGCTTAGGCTCTTCCCCGGTCGCAGCGTAAGCAGTGACATGATAGAGCATCCAGCCCAGTGCGGTTTCGTAAAGCGATGCGCCAACTACCCCGCCTTTTCCGGTGATAGATCGTCGTAGGAGAGCTGCTAAAACGCCGATCACCACCCACATTCCAGAGCCCATGTCGATCAGCGACGTCCCGATCCTGATCGGCGGCCTTCCCTCCTCGCCGGTAACACTCATCAGGCCACCGAATGCCTGCATTAAAGGATCGTAACCGGGCCGCCCCGAAAGCGGCCCAACCTGCCCGAATGCCGCAATCGTGGCGTGGATCAGTCGTGAGTTATCCGCCAACAGAGACTCTGCCCCGAAGTTGAGCTTCTCCGCTTGGCCTGGCCTCATATTCTGGATCAGTACATCAGCCTCTTCGACGATCAATCGCCGCAATCGTTCGCGTTGGGCTTGGTCCGCCAAATCGACAACGACGGAACGCTTGTTGCGGTTTAAAGACCGAAAAATTGTGCCTACACCGTCATGAAATGGCGGTCCCCAGCCGCGCGCATCATCACCCTTCCCGGGTTTTTCGACCTTGATGACCTCTGCTCCGAGCTCCGCTAGTACCAAACCCGCGTAGGGTGCCGCCACACTGCTGCCAAGTTCGACAACTTTAATGCCTTCGAGAGGAAGTGCTGCGGATCGCTCAACCATTCGCGGCGTTCGCACCGATCAGTCCCCGCAATTCGGCGCGAAACTCCAGTAACGTCGGACCACTATTGGATCTGCGGCGGTAGATCCCGAGACAGTCGTCTATCTTCGCGTTCATTTCAGCGTCGGTTGCCGGGCGACGGGGTGAACCCGGATAGGATTCAATCTCGGCAAAGGCGATTTGCCGCCCACGAGATTCGACGGAAAGTTTGACTGTCCCGTGATCCAAACCGACCAGGATACCGTCCTGGCGCGGATCTTCGGATAAGTCGATTCTCGCCATCAAATCGCGAATGCCAGGGCGAGAGACGGCCTCGTCTTCGAAATCCGACAAGGTAACGGATCCTTGGGATAAGGCAGCGGCGATCGAATATGGTCCACAAAATTTCGCTTCCAGACCTGTTCGCGGATCATCGATGCGCAACGGCACAGTTGAACCGAAGGGGGCGGTGACTTTGATCACCGCATCATCCGGTATGACGCTGCCAGGCAGTTGCTCGCGCGCGGCAAATCCGGCCGATATCAATCGATGATTCATATAACAGCAAGGGTAAAGCTTGCGCGACAGCGTGCGCAGATCGATCTCGATGGGCACAGTCGCAGGATCGTCCCCGGGTTCCGCACCGGCATAAAGATCGAGATACCCGCGCGGACCAAAAATATCATGGTCCCCCGTCAGTCCCGCCTCGGCCAGCATCGCCGACCGCACTCCAGCCGCCGATGCTAACCCCGCCTGGAGCGGCTTGGCCATCGCACCGAAATTCCTCTGCATGCCGCCTGCCTGAGCGGCAGCGATCGCCAGTGCGTGTCGCGTAGCTGTCCGATCGAGCGAGAGCAGATGCGCGACCGCCGCTGCGGTCGCGAGCGGGCCCAATGTGCTGGTTGCATGCCAACCCTTATCATAGTGAGAAAAGCCTAATACACGCCCGAGAGCGACATTAATCGCCACACCAACCGCAAAGGCGCTGCTCATTCGCCCTTTCAAACCCGGGCGCGCGTTAGAGATAGCCAACAAAGCCGGCACGATCGGCACGCTGGGATGACTTACCGTTGTTAATTGCACATCATCATAGTCCAACGCGTGACCGGCCGTTGCATGGATTAACGCAGCATGTTCAATCGAACAGGCCGACGTTCCGTCGATGAGCCTCGCTGTGCCTCCGCGGTAGACTGCCAACGTAGATTGGACAACGGGATCGTGCCAACCGGCGTAAGCGACGGCCATGGTGTCCTCGAAGGCAACGAGAATTTCGGCCTGCTCCCATGCTTCAAGCGCTCGCGGAGAGTGAATCAAATCACACACACGTTCCATGAAAGATTCGCTCATCTTCGCCCAATGCCTCCATATAATGTACGGACAATATCGCCGCCGGACACAGCAACGTCAAGGCAATCATTCTGTTGCCATCATTTGTCCGGTCATTTAAGGTTGTCATTCACGAGTCTAAATGATCGGCCCGCGATTTTGACCCGCTATCAAGAACTGCGTCAAACTCTAAACGACGAAATCGCTGCCGGCGTCTTCGAAATCGGCGGTAAATTTCCTACAGAATTTGAACTTTGCGAGCGCTTCGGGGTAAGCCGGCACACTGTCCGCGAAGCGTTGCGCGCTCTTGAGGATAACGGACTTTTATCTCGACAGGCAGGTTCGGGCACGACAGTGCTCGCCCGCAAAGCGACTGCGCTCTATACGCAAACGCTCGACTCTCTAGCCGGATTGTTCGACTACGCGACCGACACGGTTTTCGAAAAGCGCCACGAGGGATTTGTTACGATCCGCGAAAGATTGGCCGAAACGTTGGGCTGTTCAATCGGCGAGCGCTGGCTGCGGTTTGCCGGACTTCGTCGCCTGGCAACTAACGGAATCGCAATCTGCTGGACAGAAATATTCGTTGCCGAACCCTATAGCGCAATACGCAGTGCCTTGGGCGACGCAACAGACCCGATTTACGAGCTGCTCCAACGCCAATTCGACCTCGAGATATCTGAGGTTGAACAAAGGATCAGTGCGATCTCGATGCCGATCGAGATCGCTCAGGCATTGGAGGCGGAAACACACGCGCCTGCCCTCTTGGTGAGGCGTCGTTATTTTGCCGGCAGCGCCAATCCGTTCGAAGTTACCCTCAGCATCCACCCCGGCGATCGTTACGCTCATACACAGCGGTTGCATCGCGATCGAAAGCGCAAAGCGCCTTCGACGGGCTGACAGAAAGAGCTGCCATGGATATTCCCGCATATCAAACACTCGGCACCGAACTCGATGAGCGCATTCTTGTCGTCACGCTGAATCGGCCGGAAATACTGAATGCGCTGAACACGCAGATGGGGCTGGAC
Organism: Rhodospirillales bacterium; assembly: GCA_003165335.1. Lineage (GTDB taxonomy): Bacteria > Pseudomonadota > Alphaproteobacteria > BOG-932 > Roseiterribacteraceae > BOG-932. The sequence goes on from PLTD01000056.1 coordinate 4,948, forward strand.
CTAAGCGATCTATGGCACAGGCTGGCTGAGTGCGGTGATGCGGTGCGGGTTGTGATTCTTACCGGCGCAGGCGACCGCGCATTTTGTGCCGGTGGGGATTTTAAGGAACGCAACGGTCTGTCGGATGAGGCATGGCGACACCAGCACGAAATATTCGAACATGCGTTCCTATCAATCATCGATTCTACGATTCCCGTTATCGCGGCGGTGAATGGCCATGCTTTCGGTGGCGGACTTGAGTTCGTATTGGCGGCCGATTTTGCCTACGGCGTCCCTCATGCACGCTTCGCACTGACTGAAGTGAGCATAGGTATCATGCCCGGCGGAGGCGGCACACAAACCTTGCCCAGAGCCATCGGCGGTAGGCGAGCAAAGGAACTGATCCTGACAGCTCGCCCCTTCACTGCCGACAAGGCACTCGACTGGGGCGTTCTCAATCAAATCTGTGAGCCTACAGAGTTGCTGAAAACTGCAAAGGATACCGCACGGGTTATCGCTGGTAATGCGCCCTTGTCTGTCCGCCAAGCCAAAAAAGCCATCCAGAATGGCCTTCAAGTTGATTTGCATACTGGACTACGTATTGAAATCGAGGCGTATAATCACCTCGTCCCCACGGAAGACCGGCGCGAAGGTATCCGCGCTTTCGTGGAGAAAAGGAGGCCTGCTTTTAAAGGCTGCTAATGCACGATGCAAAGCTTTCCGGGCAAACTATTGAAGCTATAGATTTTATTGCATTCATTTAGGAATGGTCGTAGTATTCGTTCCCGTTTGCTCTTGCTTCGAAAGTTTCGCCATGCCGATTTCTGGTTTCCGTATAGCGAAGTATGACAATGATCTTCACTTACTGAACGACCAAGTGGTCGAATTGTTGCGTGCAACACGCGATGCAATGGTTCAGGCATGCGAAGCATTGAACGAGAGAAATGTAGAGAAGGCTGAATTAGTCGTTCATAATGACGACTTCATCGATCATCTTGAGCTTATGGTTCATAAGACTGCATCTGATCTGATTATGCGCTATCAGCCTATTTCACAAGATCTTAGGCAGATCTTGGCTTCCATGCGCGTTGCTTCGGATTTGGAGAGAATTGGCGACACCGCCGAAAGCATCTCCCGCCGCGTCGTCGAAATCGGAGATCGGCCAATTCTGGCAGTTAGGCGTATCGGCGCACTCGCCAGTTTAGTACTCGACCGTTTCAACCATCTCATCGAGGCTTACGAGACGCGCAGCGCGATCAATGCCGACGATATCCGCGAGCATGACGACGACGTCGACAAGGCCTATTACGCGGCGTCTAGCGATATTTTATCGATGATGGAAAGCGATCCTTCATTCGTCAGAATCGGAGCGCAATTGCTTTCGGTTGCAAAATCGCTTGAGCGCGTTGGCGACCGACTGACCAATGTCGCAGAGCAGATACTTTTCGAAATCAACGGCAAAACAGAATTCGCCCACCGGCCGCGTGTGAGCGCGGACGGCTAAGCCAGTTTCCAGTCAGTTAAGCCGGACGCCTCACGCGAGACGTCCGGCTTTTTCATCAGGTTCCTCGCGAGAAAC
>PLTD01000003.1 GCA_003165335.1 Rhodospirillales bacterium
CAGACCGCAGATAGACGACAATGGCCGCTCCTTCCGTCACAGCTATTTCCGTTAGAAACGCCGCAAGCGCGAGCGCGCGCTGCTCACCTTCGCTGAGAATCTCAGATGTCAATTTTGTTAACGTGGTGCCCGGATTGGTTTGGAATGCGGCCTTGGTTTGTCCGCTCTTTCGCGCCAAACCAATCTTGAGGTGCGTAATTTCTAAAGTTTTGCGTTCCACCTCGAAATGGTCTGTTACGATCTTCGTCAGATGGGTGTCGACAAGTTCATTTGCCTTTTGGGTAATGCCCTTCGTCTGAACCTCAGCAAGCGCTGCGGTGTAAAGCGCATCCGCCGCGAAAAGGTCCCGGCGTTTGATCACGCGATCACGGTTTGCAGTGAGGATCTTGCGATCGGCGAGGTCAGCCCGCTCTACTTCCAATTTCGCGCGCTGTCCGCTCTGATCGGCCTTAGTCAACGCGTCGGCCTCGGCGAATAGAAGCGCTGCCAAGTCTTGCAAGCCACCCTGCGGGGAGACCATAGCCGATGAGGCCAAGGGGGGCGGTGGCGCCTCGGATGTCTGGAGCGAGGCCAGAGCGATCGCGCGTCTGGTTTCGACCTCCTTCTTGAAGGACGTAACCGTATCGGCGAGCTGCGCATTGCGCTTACGGACCTGTTCGAGGCGGGTCGCCCAGTCCTTCGACGCGAAGATCTCGGCCTGAGGCAGAGACGTGATCGCCTGGCCGACCGCGGTTTCAGCCAGGTCAGCAGTTTCAGCGAGCGATCCACTTACAAAAGCCTGAAAGCGGCCCATGCGGTCCGATGCTTCGGCGCTGAGCGGTTGCTGGCAAAGAACGCAGTTCTCGGTCGCGTCCGGTGGGCTGACGACTGGAAACTCGCGGCCGACATAGGCGTCCGCGATCGAATAGTTGCGGGCAGCAAGCCAGAGCCGCCGCCAAGTTTCGCCACCGACACCGGGGAGAGGCTCACTTGAGAAAAGGTCGGCGGCCATCGTGCCGGAGGCTGTCCGCGCGTCGATGGCCTGCCGCTTGAGAGTACGATATCCGTCGAGTTGCGGGTCGCTGAATGCTTGATCAAGGCTGGCACACTCGGACGCCAAGTTTTTGACCCATGCGGAAAGCGCGGTCACGTCGGCTGCTGACGCCGTGTTTGCGGCGAGAAGACACGTCAGTTCGTCAATGCGCTTCTCGTCATCCGGTAAAAAAGTGGCCACGGCGTCGATCTGCGCATCTGTCGTCTTGCCGGAGAGGCCCGCATAGAAGGTCTGGGCCTTCGTCGTTCTAGGTGTCTCGAAGGCAACGGTTACGAGAGCGACCTGATCCGTAACGGGTTTACGCTCAGCTTCCAGCTTATCCCTGAGGGTCAGGCAGAGCTCATTGAGTTTATGAGGCAGAGCCAAGCCGAATGGAAGAAACTGGATCTGGTTGCCCCCATCGACATAGAGTTGCGCAGCGCTGCTGTCGAACACAGCGACCTGCAACAGGGTCTCCGACGCGGGAGCGCCGGCGGTCCAGGGCACGACGACATCGCCGCTGCCCAGATCGACAATGATTTCGGCTTCTTGCGGTCCGCCGCTTGAACCATAGACGTCAGCTAACACCTTAAGCTTTGCTGGGTTGTCCGTGCGGGTGCGACAAGCTGTGCGGAAGATTCGGACGAAGCCACTCTTGCCACTGCCGTTGCGACCGTAGACGACCGTCAAGCCATTGGGCTCGAATGGCAGCGCGGCGGCAGGCACGAGCCGGTTGACGTTCTTGACGTTGCGAATGCCTTTGATCTGAAGAGNNGAGGAAAACCTGCTTTCTCTTTGATCAGATCAAGCAATTCGCTTTCGTCCTGTCCGCTCAGGCTGGACGAGCCCGCAAGGCGGCGAAGCGCATCTTGGCGCCATGGGGTCAGCTTGGTCGTAGACCAATCCAGGATTTCTTCGACCGCCCCCATTGGTGATTCTCGCCCATCGTTCTTTCATCCCATTTACATGGCTGATCGGTGCACAAAGCAAGCAGCATGTTCGCGTCGAACCTCGCCGCCACTCCCGACGAACAGCATGCTCGGTTGTCTCGACCCAACCTACCTCCAGAACTCCATGCCCCCAAGCCTCCGGGATCGGACCTGACCGCGGGGATGGACGATGATAGGGTCATCGTTCCGTCGCTGCTGGCCCCTTGGGCGCCGATCTCGTCGTGAAGACCGCCCCGACAGGGCGCCCATTCGCATTGGATTGATCCATGACCGCGCTCGTCGTCTTCGATATCGAGGCCGTTCCCGACACCGAGATGGCGCGCCGCCTCCTCGGACGGCCGGACGACGCGCCTGACGCCGAGATTCGTCGGATGTTGGGGGAACGCTATGCGCGGAGTGGCGAGGATCCCGCGACGGCATTCCTCAAGGCGCCGATCTACAGGATCGTCTCCATTGCCGCCCTCTACGCCAAGCGCGAGGATGGCGGCGGTCCCTGGACTGTGACCCAGATCGGCAGCCGCTCGGTCGGCGAGAAGACCGAGGCGGAACTGCTGCTCGGCTTCGTCAAAAGCCTTCCGGTTGATGGTCGCGGCACCGGCCCGATCCTGGTGACTTTCGGCGGCAACGGCTTCGACCTGCCGCTGTTGCGCTATCGGGCCTTCGCCCTCGGCGTTCCGTTGCCTGGGCTCCATGGCGCCGGCCATCGCAACTATTGGCATCGGTTCGGCTCGGATCACATCGATCTTTGCGACGTGCTGTCCGGCTACGGCGGTTCGACCAAGCCCAGCCTCGCCGAGATGGCGGCGTTGGCGAACATTCCTGTGAAGATCGGAGGCGTAGACGGCAGCCAGGTCGAGGCTTACGTGGCGGAAGGTCGGTTGAAAGAAGTGGCGGATTACTGCCTGACCGATGTTCTCGCTACTTTCTGCGTGTTTCTCCGTTACGAGATGGTGCGCGGCGAGTTGAAGCCGGCCTATTTCGATGCTTCCATGGACAGCCTAAAGGCGATCGTTCGGAGACATCTCGAGCAGTGGCCGTTGTTGTCGGCGTTCCTAGTTGCGTCATGAGCGCAGGTTCCAACGGGTCCGCTGAACCCCAACTTGCCGCCGCTACAAACGCACCCTCAGGCGGCGGCTCGGCGCCAATTTCTGTCGCTGACGCCACGGCACCGAAGCGCCATTCTGTCGCCTTCGCGGACGACAAGGAAGCGCGATGAACGGGCCTCCGGCTGCTTCGATAAATTGAACGATATGCGGGGAACAGTGATGTAAAAAATTTGCTCGGTAATCCGTCATTGCAGTGGGTCATCAACCTTGCCAAACCCGAGCACAATGCGAAAACCACTGGATTCCAGCTTCGCGATTTCTTCTTGCATCTCGGCGACCACATGTGGGACGCGAGGGTCAAGACGGACTGCTTCGATCTCTTC
>PLTD01000158.1 GCA_003165335.1 Rhodospirillales bacterium
TCCAGAAATATATTTCACGGCCGTATCCCAGCGGATGATCGTGATCTGGCGACCGTTCCGCGCGGTGTAGGCCGTAAAGAAGCAGAAGCGAGTTTCCGGTGTCGACAACGGAGTGGACGCCTTCACTCAACATGGCGGAACTGCCCGTCCATGCGGCCGCACCGAACTTTGTTGCGGCAACCAGACGATTTCCAACCATTGCCGCGTAAATCACTTTTCGTGACGAAAGCGATGCTATTCGGCGAGTAGCCATGAATCATCCTCTGGCGAGCGTACGCTGTTTGGAAAATAGTCGATCGGGACACTTCTTCGATTCACCGCCATGCATTCAATTGCGAACGACGATCTCATGGCATTTGGTCGCGGCGGACCGAAAGGTATTGAACGGGTATTGTCCGAAAAGTGAGGCACGTCGTCGCCACGCCAGGGCATCGATGCGACCTCCCGCGACGGCCGAGTCTCAACCCTGTTCAGACTTCGTCCGAGCCGCATGACGCAGTTCCATCAGCGTCCTGCGCATGCCGTAGAGCTGGTCGACCAAATTCAGAATCACCCCCACTCCTTCATCGTTCACGCCAAAATCCACCTGGAGATCACGGATGAGCCGCGCTCTGGCGATATCGATTTCGGAGAAGCTCAGCTCGGGGGACGAACCGCTGGGTATCAGCCACTCCTCCTCGATCCAGGCATTCAGCATTTCATGCCCGATGCCGGAGAGCGATAGAAATTCCTCTTTGCTGATCTTCATGGCGTCACCTCCTCACGGGGATTGTAGGTCTTCCCGCCTTGCCAGTTGGAGACGAAGGCTTCGAGCTCTGGATCTGGCTCTTTCGGAAGTACAACTTTCAGCTTGACCAGCTGATCGCCGTAACCACCGGCATGCTTGGGGGCGCCCTTGCCCCTCAGACGTAATGTCGTGCCGGTATTTGACCCTTTCGGTACGGCCATTGTTACCGCACCTGTTGGTGTAGGAACCTTGATCCGGGCACCGAGAACGGCTTCCGTAAGGGTAATCGGCAATTCCAGATAGATATCGTCGCCCTGGCGGGTGAAGGAACGATCCGGCTTGATTTCGACCTCAATGAGAGCATCGCCGAAGCCGCCCTTGCCTGATCCGGGCGCACCCTTGCCGCGCAGCCGCAAAACTTGACCCTCGGTGATGCCGGGTGGGATGGCTACATCGAGTGTACCGCCGTCGGGCAGTGTCAGCCGCTTGTTCGCTCCGGCAATTGACTCAATAAACTCAATTGGGAGCCTATACGCTAGATCATGCCCGCGCCTGTTTGCTTGCGCCTGGGCGCTTCGCCTCAGAAGTTCAGCGAAAGCGTCTTCCGAATCCATGAAATCTGCGAAACCGGAATTGTCAGTATAAGGATGATCCTGTTCCGATGACGCGTAATCCCGGTAATAATTCTGCCGAGGCCGTTCGGCTCCCGCGGCGTCAATCTCACCACTATCAAATCTCTTGCGCTTTTCCGCGTCGCCGACCAGGCCATAGGCACCGGCTATCTCCTTAAATTTCTCTTCCGCCTCCGCATTTCCAGGATTGAGGTCGGGATGCAGCTTTTTCGCAAGTTTACGGTAAGCTTTCTGAATATCAGCCGCTGAAGCCGTCCGAGCGACTCCCAGAATTTCATATGGATCTTTCACTGCCGGCTCCGTGTCATCGGCCCAACGATGTCAACGCTTGCAACGCCAAAGGCTACCTCGGCTTCGCCCAGGCTGACCTCTCTCTTGCCGTCGCCTCACCAACCTCGGTGATCTTGCGTGTCCCTTGTTGCCTGGCGCTGTGCGTCGTTAAAGCAAGCCGGAACGGTGATCGCTGCCTGATCTACCTTCTGGCCGAGATCGGATCCCGCGGTATCTTTCATCTTCTATAGGATTAACGGAGAGACTTGCGACGGCGCGTGGGGCCTGCCATCAATTACGACGACGCACGGATTCATCATGCTGAGATCGATTTCGATGACCTTACCCTTGGCGCGCTTGGGTGCGACCGGTATCCGACAGACCTGCGCATTTTCGCCACCGTTTCGCAGATTGCGGCTGCCGCGGTTGAGCTGAATCAAGCAGGCAATTGGTCGTGGTGTTACAATTTTAAAGTTTAACGACTTGGGGTAAGCCAAACATTATTGGTCGGTCGCCAGCGTGACTTTGATCCAGCGCAAGGCAGAGCCGCGGTCACGCATGATCAATTGCGCCAAAAGACGAGGTACTCCATGCGCATTCCCCATGAGCTCGGAGACGAGTTCCCTGATCAAGCGTCGCTGATCGGGCGGCTGACCAAAACGAATTATGAATTCGGACGGCTCGCAGGCGCTTACGACGGGGTCAATCGTCAAATCTGGCGCATCGAATCCGAAGACGAGCCGACCTCCGACGAGGTGCTCGAAGAGCTGAAGAAGCGGCGCCTCTTACTCAAGGATGACATTGAAGCACTGCTCACCAAGGAGCAGCGACGAATGTAGGATCACTCAAGGATTCTGCCTCCTACTCAAAGCGCCGCGGCGCTGTAGCGTCCGGCATTACTGTGGTCGAAATCCTACGGGTATCAACACCAACAATGGAGAAACAAAGTGGCGCAAATTGAACAGAGGGAGTTGGACTCACATCGCAATGAGATAATAGCTGACGTGAAAACGCTTGTTGAAAAATATCGTAAAATCTTTGACTGGGATGTGCCGGATATCGATCAAGCTGTTGCGGACAAGCTAATTGTGCTTGAAGTGCGTAAGGCTCTAGATGAGCTTGAACACAAATTTCCGGGCTGAGAAGGTCGGCAATTCCAACGACGACCAATGTTCGCAATGGCGTTGTGCGGAATTGTTGATCGCGGCCCTTATGAGCGCGGTCGCGTCTTTGACGTAAGCCGTGCTTGTGGGTGCTTATATTTGTTAGCTGGGCGCTGGTGGTTCGCGACCAACGAAGCGCCTGACTGCGGCTATCAGCACCGTCAATGTCGCAATCCAAACCATCCTCGCGCCATAGCGATCATGCGGCCCTGAGAGAACTCCACAGAGAAAGGCATTGCCGAGAAGCGCAAGTGCCACCGTACCCGCCAGCAGCGCAATATCGTCCAGCTTGCGGCGCAACGCTGCCCCCAAGAGAATACCAACCAGCAAAAACTCGGAAAGCAGCGCGACAGGTACATGAACCAGATTCATCGCCGTGAAGTCAAATTCCCAGCGCTGCTGGTGAGCCTTTCTCACTGCTGCGATTTCCTGTGGCAGATAGCGCTCTATTATTCCGTAAGTGTGGGCAAGATAGTTGTTGGACCCTTCGCCGGTCGCAACCGAAACAAGCTGTTTCGCAGTGGCCGCGATAGCCGCTTCTGATTGTGCGCCAGGATACGCAGTAAGAGAATGCCAAGCGATATAGGCCATCTCGTCGCCAAGCCCATTGAATCGGCCGAGGTCATTGAACATGCTCTTTCCCCACAGAAAGTCGTCTCCTGTTCGCGGCAATTCACTCCGGTAGGGACACAGTTTGAGGTTTTCTATGGAACAATGATCGTCGAGATAGCGCTTGACGAGCCCATCCTGGAGCATGCGACCAAAAGCGACGCCTGAGCCTCCCGGCGTCCAGGCCAGTTGGCCCGATAGCCCGAAGTTGGACGCAAGCAGCATCCCAGCCCCTACCACGATCGTCAGGCTACCCCGCGTGAGGCCCCGCACGCTAAACCGCTCCGGCAGCAGTGGGCGCAGGATCCAGCCGGCGCAACAAAGACCGAACATTACACCAAGCGTCGCGCTGTGGGTCGATGCCGCAAAAGAGGTAAACAAGAACAGAAAAAGAGTTTCGAGCCTCGAGAACCGGCCTCCGTGAAAGACGAGAAGAAACAGCGTCAGCACGGACAGACCGGCGAAAATATCGGTCAGCAGCAGGCTCGTTAGAACTGGCAGCGCCGTCGTGGCGCACAAGGCCAGAACAACGGCGGCAATTCGAAGCGAGCGCATGATGCCGAACACGCGCAGCGTGGCTTGAACAATCCACATGACCGAGAGGGCCTGAACTCCCAAATTGACCCTGAAGTGCGATGCTTCGCCCAGATGCAGGTATATGCCGTAAGCAGTCGAGCGGCTTGGAACCAGATAGCCCTCGTACCAGCGCGCAAGATAGCCGCCGGTGTCGTATTGGAGCAGCGGGTAGCCGTTCCACAGCGCCGGCGCGGTCAAGAGGAGCGGAACGGCGATCGCGACAATCCAGACCAGTGCGAAGTCGGCCCCGCGCGCGCGTAAAACCTGCGTATCGCTAATGTTGATCCCCCGAAGCTTTGGTGCGCTGACCTCTCTGGGCCTCAACCCTAGGACCAGATGATCAGAGAATCAACGTTTTGCTTGTTGTCGGAAAGCAACGAACCAGCCGCAGGATCATCCGCGGCCGGCTGCTGAACGAATCCCGTCCGAACGGCTGCCGCCGCCGGTAGGATGGTCAGTTCGTTCTGATGTCAACGTCCTTCGTTTCCGGCAGGAAGATTAATCCGACGACCAGGCTCATGGCCGCGATAATGACCGGGTACCACAGACCTGAGTAGATGTTTCCGGTCGCCGCGACGATCGCGAACACCGTTGCCGGCAGGAAGCCGCCGAACCAACCGTTGCCGATGTGATAGGGCAATGACAAACCGCTGTAGCGGATCCGGCTCGGGAACAGTTCGACCAGCCACGCCGCGATCGGGGCATAGACCAGCGTCACATACACCACCAGCACCCAGAGCAGCAGCACCGTCATCACATGATTGATATCGGCTGGATCAGCCGATGCCGGGTAGCCATGGGTCTTGATTGCCGCCGGCAACGCCTTGGCAAAATCCGGCGACGTCGACGTCAAGGTCTGGTCACCGATCTTCACCTGTGCCGGAGTACCCTTCGGCGCATCCTGGTTGGTGTAGTTCACCGACAGGTTGACCAGCGCCGATTTCGCCACGTCGCAACCGGTGGTGTATTTCTCCGTTCCCGTTGCCTTGAACTGGAACGAGCACTCGCTGGGATCGGCGATTACCGTAACCGGAGCCGACGAAAGCGCCGTTTCGAGCTTCGGATTGGCGAAGTGGGTAATCCCTTTGAAGATCGGGAAATACGTTAGCGCCGCCAGCAGGAAGCCGGCGAGAATGATCGGCTTGCGGCCGATCTTGTCCGACAGCCAGCCGAANNCAGGAAGAACAGCGCGTAGAACTGGCCGCCGTACCACACCACGGCTTCGCCCGCGGTCGCGCCGAACAATGCCAAGATCGCGATCTTGGCGTTCGACCACTCGCCGAAGGCTTCGCTCAGCGGCCGCTTCGAGGTTTTGCCCTCTGCCTTCATTTTCGCGAAAATCGGCGACTCGCTCAGACTCAAGCGGATCCAGATGGAGACCGCGAGCAGGACGCCCGACAGCAGGAACGGAATGCGCCAGCCCCAATCGCCGAACGAAGCTTCGCCCATCCATGTGCGGATGCCCAGAATGAGCAGCAGCGCCAAGAAGAGGCCCAGCGTTGCGGTGGTCTGAATCCACGAGGTGTAATAGCCGCGCTTGTTTGCCGGCGCATGCTCGGCGACGTATATCGCCGCGCCGCCGTATTCGCCTCCGAGCGCAAGCCCCTGGATCAACCGCAGTGCGATCAGAACGACTGGTGCGGCGATGCCCCAAGTCGCATAGCCCGGCAGCAGGCCGATGAAGAAGGTGCCGATGCCCATCAGGGTCATCGTGATCAGGAAGGTATATTTGCGCCCGATCATATCGCCGAGACGGCCGAAGATCAGCGCGCCGAACGGACGGACTGCGAAACCGGCGGCGAAGGCCAGCAGCGCAAAGATAAAACCGACATTCGGCGGCACGTTGGAGAAGAAGTATTTTGCGAGGAACGCACCTAGCGTTCCGTAAATGTAGAAGTCGTACCATTCGAAAACGGTCCCAAGCGACGAGGCGAAAATGACTTTCCGCTCCTCCGCCGTCATTCCGCCCGAACGCGAGCTTGCTGAAGTCGTAGTAATTGTGGCCATCGCTGAGCGCTCCCCACCGGCGTCTAAATAGAAGTGAATTTCAGCACCGCTCTTTCGGCGGAACACTGCTTGAATTCGTGACTAACCAGAGTCTACATTAACATCAGCCAAATCCCGCTCTATAAGACTTTGGACGACAATGCGTGCTTTAGGTCGTAGTTATTCGCAACGCACAATAGCCGCCAAACCACGCCGCAGTCTCCACCTGGTAGTTGCGCTAGCAAGAATGGCTTGCCCTTGCTCCGGTTGAATGCTCTTCGGCGTCAAATTCAACCTTAGGCGCGCCGCACAATTCTCTCCGCTTAAACCGTCTCTAGGATCCGACATGCTGCATCAAGCGTTCGCTACTAGGCTGAAGGTTGAATGGACTATGGAACCTTGAGAGGTTGACCACTCATTGGTCCCGTTGCAACTCTAGATGCACCACCATGAAAGATCTTCTCTAAGTGCCCGCAATTGAAACCAGTAATGCCAATCAGAAATCGCAAGATCGGGATCTTGTGGTTACCAAACGCGTCGCCTGCAGTTGGAAAGAGAGCTTCGTTGCCCTTGAGCAATTCAAGGCGCGCGAAGGTCACTGCAATGTGCCTAGAGACAAAGTCGAGGGAGCTGTCAAGCTCGGTCGGTGGGCGCGTGCCCAGCGCACGAACCAAGATAAATTGTCTGCTAACCGCAGAAGGCGTTTGGATGCGATCGGCTTTATTTGGAATTTGCGCGACCTTGCTTGGGAAAAAGGGTATTCAAGATTAATGAAGTTTAGGATGCGGGAAGGCCATAGTTGTGTGCTCCAGCATCACATCGAAAGAGCTTTCAGACTCGGTCAATGGGTCAATTTACAACGGAAGCGCCAAAAGAAATTGTGCACCGAGCGAAAGCGACGTTTAGACAGCATTGGATTTGTCTGGGATCCTCGTCAGGCCCGCTGGGAAGAAATGTTCGCTAGGCTTCGAGACTATAGAAGCAAACACGGCGACTGCAATGTTAGCCCAAGCCACGTTGACGAATTGCTTGCTTGTTGGGTTATTCATCAGAGATCAAAGAAATATAGACTTTCTGAGGAGCGGCGGGATCGACTGAGTCGATTGGGATTTGTTTGGATCCTGAAGCGTGGCATCTCGCGGAAGCGGCCGGAGCAACCCCGAACGGTAACAGAGTGAACGAGCCCAGCGATGGATTGAGAAACCAGAAAGGATTATATTTTTCGAGAGGCCGACGGCGTCAAATGCTCGCTTAGGGCGAGAAGGCCCCGCGCCTTATTTGACTGAGTGCTAATGACTCCGCGCGCGAGTACCCATCGCGTTTTCCTGAGAGCGAATCTAATACTCTCCGCCTGATACATGTTCGCTCGAATTGGCGCGGTCGTTGTGTTTCTGGCCTGTCCTCTGCAAGTAAGCGACGATGTCGCGTCGAGACGGAGCGTCGAGCACGCGAACGGGCATGCGTGCGCCGGGAATGAATTTCGGGGGATCGGCCAGTGCCAGCCATTGATCGAGATTATCCGTGGACCAGGTGAAACCGGCGCTCATTAATGCAGGCGAATAACGGTATCCGGGAGCCGAGCCGGCTCTGCGGCCGACCACCCCGCCGAGCTCGGGGCCGGTCTTGTTGCTGTCCAGCGCGTGACATGCAGTGCAGCGTTCGGTGAAGAGGTGTTGGCCGTGGACGGGATCTGGCGCGGCATCAGCGAGGAACCGCGAAAGATTNNGCCGGATCCACGAAAAAGACGACGGGCATGTCGACCTTCTGATGCGGATCGAGGCGCTCCTCATTGAAGCAAAAGCATTGAATCTTATTGAAATAGATACCGCTCGTCTCCGGCGTGACGTTGAACGTTGCGTGCCCGACGATCGACTCGTTGCTGAGATTCTCGGCCGTGAAAAATACGAGCTTTTGTTCGCCGAGGTGAACGGTCACGGAACGCTGCTCCGGTTCGAACCGCCAAGGCAGGTCCGGCGCGACGTTGGTGTCGAACGCAACTGTCACCGTCTCATCGGAGGCGGCAGTCGGGTCAGAATACGCCCGCTGCGTCGTCCCTCCGTATCCGGTTGCGCCACAGAACGCCCGGTACAGTTCTGGCGAATAGGCCACCAAGCCAAACATGATGCCGAGCACGACGAAGCAGAGCAGGAGAACATTCAGGTTTTTCGGGTAGCGCGGCTTCATCTCCACTCCTCATCAAGTCGCCCCCCGGCATCTGCGATGATGTAGACCCGATGTGCCGTCGTCGTCCACCCGGGAATGATGACAGGCGTTCTCTGCGCCCAGACGTCCTGACCCTCGCTGACCTGTTGCGAAAACGGTCGGCAGCCCGTTTCAGTGGCAGCGGCTGCTCGTTTTGCAGGCCTGATATGGCAGTTCCCAAATCAGTGAAATTGCCCATTGATTTCGCTGGAACTTCGTGTGGAGTGGGGGTTGGACTTTTCCTGATTCAATTGTGCCGACATGCCATCAGCGCCCCTCTCCTCGCCTAAACTCCCTGTCCAGCCTGATGTCGGCAGCAGCGCACCGACGCGGGACGACGAAAGGAGGGTCAATCTCCTGGTTCTTTGCATCCTCGCATTGGTCGTGGGCGTCATGACGGGTTGCGGTGCCGTCGCACTGCGAGCGCTCATCGGACTTTTTCACAACGCCTTTTACAGCGGCACTTTCAGTATCTGGTACGACGCAAACGTCAGCGAAGGGCCGAGTCGGTTTGGCGACTGGGTATTCCTTTCGCCCGTGCTCGGCGGCCTCGTGGTCATTTTTCTGGTGCAGCGTTTCGCCCCGGAGGCAAAGGGCCATGGCGTTCCCGAGGTGATGGACGCGGTTTTTTACAAGCGCGGCAATATCCGGGGACAGGTTGCGATCGTAAAATCGCTGGCCTCGGCGCTTTCGATCGGCAGCGGGGCGGCGGTCGGCCGCGAGGGCCCGATCATTCAAATCGGCGCTGCGCTGGGTTCCGCTTTCTCCCAGGCTATCAAACTCTCAACGGGGCAGAAGATCACCTTGCTCTCCGCGGGAGCCGGCGCCGGGATCGCAGCGACATTCAACACGCCGCTGGGCGGGGTGCTGTTCGCGCTGGAGATCCTGTTGCCCGAGGTCTCGAACCGTACCTTTCTTCCCGTNNAGGATATTGATCGGGCCCGATCCGGCCTTTGTCGTCCCTGACATTCAGATTTCCCTGGCTCAGGCGCTGGGCCTGCAGGAGGCGATCGCCTTTGTCGTGCTGGGAATCCTGTGTGGTATCGCCTCCTGGGCCTTCATTCGCCTGCTGGTGGTCATGGAGGACGGCTTTCCCAAGCTGCCGGGAAATGCCTATACCCAGAATATGGTCGGCATGACCGTCGTCGGTCTGATGATGGTCGTCCTCACTCGCACTTTCGGTCATCCCTACGTGGATGGCGTCGGTTACGGCGTCATCCAGTCGACCCTCGACAACAAGATGACCTATGCAGGCCTGCTTGCGTTGCTGTTCGCGCTGAAGATGCTCGCGACGACGATCAGCCTCGGATGCGGCGCCTCCGGCGGTATCTTTTCCCCATCGCTATACCTCGGAGCCACGTTGGGAGGAGCCTTCGCCCTCGTGGTGGGCATGATCTTTCCGCACACCGCCCTGACCGTTCCTTCGGCTGCGATCGTCGGCATGGCCGCCATGGTTGGCGCCGGCACCGGCGGGGTCATGACCGCCATTGTCATGGTGTTCGAAATGACGCGCGACTACGCTATCATCGTTCCCGTGATCGTCGGCGTCGCGGTTGCGGCCGGCATCCGCCGTACGCTCATTGGCGAGACGATCTATACGATCAAACTCCGCCATCGCGGCCACCGCATCCCGAAAGAGCGGCACATCAATCTTTATCTCGTCAAGCAGGCTCAGGACGTCATGGAGCGGCGTTTCATCGTGGCCAGGGCCGGGACAACGCTGAAGGAAGCGATAGGAGCGGAAGACACCGACGACCTGCGCGCGATCATCGTCGAGCGCGAGGGGCGGATCGTCGGCCTGATTCCGCCGCGCTCGGGTCTATGGGTCGAATCTCAAAGCAATCCGAACCTGCTCGTCGAACGCTTCGTCGAAAGCCGGACGGTGATTTGCAGGGACGTCGACCTTCTAAGTCTAGTGTTAGCCAGATTGAAACGCCATCGCTATGGCGCGGCTATCGTCTTTCACGGCGTCGATCGGCCAAGGGTTCGTGACATCGTTGGCGTCATCACGAAACGCGCGATCGCTGACACGGTCATCGACAGCTACGACGATTGATCAGTGGGCCGACGAAGCGAGGCTGTTTGCGCGTCCTCTAAAAGATCGCGGCGGAGCACATCGAGCAGGGTATGGCCTCCAATTATCAAAAGATTTTTGATTGCCAATCGCGTGCTTCCACCGTCCGAGATGATACCTTCTCCAGTATGAGAAATGAGACCGTGTTGATCTCGGGGGCAGGAATCGCCGGACCGACCCTCGCCTTCTGGCTGAAGGCAGCCGGGTTCCAGCCAACCCTGGTTGAGCGGTCTTCCGGCTGCTTCTGCGGAAGCCCATGAGATCCAAACCGCTCCACTCGCCGGTGAGGTTCACTTCCGCTTAGTGGCGGTACTTCTCGCGCATCATTCGATTTTCAGATGATAGCGCCTCTGTTTCTCTCTCTGAATGCATCTAAGCGCCCGGTCGGCAAGCCTCTGCCTCGCCAACCCGTAGTCGATGACGTGCACCGTAAACTTACCGCGCATATCCCCAAGCACGGCGATACCTTCAACCGTTTCGCATCCCGGCCATAAGCGGAGTTGTTCCAGGCAATCTCGCGTTAGGTCTGCTCGACCGATTGCGACTGTGAACCTCTGAAATCCCATTGGATTTCGTCCCGCTGTGGCCCGTCGATGTACCGGCTGAATTGAGAACGTCCATTTTTTGCACCACAAACAACAATTAACAACGTTTTTCTGTTGGCTCGGTCTCTTTAGAGTTCCCGAAGCAGAAGGAACCATCGTAAGGCTTTGGTCCAATACCTAGCGGTTCGATAACGACGCACAATGTATACGCTGCCGCGCAGCGGACGCTGCGGGCGATATCGAAGTTCTTGGGTAAGATGTCGATGACCACAGCAGACGTTTTACAAATTTTGGCTTCTGTCGGCGATTGTATAGCGGTTCTCCAAAGCCCGACGCCTGCATATAAGGAGCATATCGCGATCTGCCGCGCGGACGGCACAGCTATTGATATTCTGACCCGCGAAACTCTCGATGATTTGGTTGCAGGTAATCTTGTCAAACAAGACGGCGGAGATGATAGCAAGGCTATCTTCAGGTTGACTGAATACGGGAAAGAGGCGGCCAAAACGCCGCTCGAAACTTATCTAAAGGCAAAACTCCTCAGCTTCGGTTATCCGTGGCCGGATAATCTAGAGGACAAAAGCATTGCTTGGCTGGAGGCTGAGATTAGAGCGACATCTCCTGGGGAAAAATAATCCGCAGAATTTCTCATTTCCCGGTAACCCATCGAAGGGCTCACCGCCGCCGCCATGGGCAAGCTCGATGGTGTCTCCTGCCGCGGCTCCGATCGGGCAGCCGAGGGCCATCGGCGGCGTCTCCGTCATGACGCCCTCCTCGCGACCATCGCCGGGCGGCGATAGCGGTAATAGGCCGCGCAGGCTCCCTCCGACGACACCATGGTCGCGCCGAGCGGATGCTCAGGTGTGCAGCGCGTACCGAACGCCGGGCACTCGCCGGGCTTCTTCAGACCCCGCAGGATCTCGCCGCTGATGCAGTCGCCAATGTGTTCCGAAGCGACGACAATGTCGGGGAAGCGCTCCAGCGCGTCGAAGCGCTCATAAGCCGGCGCCAATCCGAGGCCACTCGCCGGAATCTCGCCCATGCCACGCCAGCGCTGCGGCTTGACAACGAAGACACGTGTAAGCGCGTCCTGGGCAGGCCGATTGCCGTCGCGCCGTACGATGCGGCTATATTGGTTCTCCACCTCGGAGCGCCCCTCTTCCAGTTGCCGGACGCAGAGAAAGATGCCCTGCAGAAGGTCCAGCGGTTCGAAACCGGTCACCACGATCGGGACCCGGAAACGTCGCGCGATCGGCTCATATTCCCGAAAGCCCATGACCGTGCAGACATGACCGGCGGCGAGGAATCCTTGAACGTCGTTTGCCGGATCGCCCAAAAGCGCCTCGATCGCCGGTGGCACGAGAACATGTGAAACGAGGATCGAAAAATTGCCGAGCTTCTCCCGCTCGGCCTGCAGCACAGCCATCGCGGTCGTTGGTGCCGTGGTCTCAAAGCCGATGGCGAAAAACACGACCTTTCGGTCCGGATGGCTGCGGGCGACGGCGAGCGCGTCGAGCGGCGAATAGACCATCCGGACGTCAGCGCCCCTGGCCTTGGCGGCATTGAGACTTCCGCTCTCGCCCGGCACCCGCAGCATGTCACCGAAGGAGCAGAAGA
>PLTD01000041.1 GCA_003165335.1 Rhodospirillales bacterium
GATCCCGCCGGCACTTCCGCCGCTACTACCCGATCCTCGATCATCTCCCGACGCAGTTTCTTGCCGCCGCGGCCACGCCGTTTGACCCCGCCCGACCCCGGCTTCGCCGAGCTTGCCTGTTCCATGCCCGAAGGCTTGATCGAT
The DNA here is from genome assembly GCA_003165335.1 of Rhodospirillales bacterium. Lineage (GTDB taxonomy): Bacteria > Pseudomonadota > Alphaproteobacteria > BOG-932 > Roseiterribacteraceae > BOG-932. Next base: position 145 of record PLTD01000041.1, read on the forward strand.
GGCGGGCCCTTCAGGCCCTTCAATCGCGCGATCTCCGCACGCTGCTCGGCAACCAACTGCTTCAGCGCAGAAACCTCGTCCAGCAGTTGCAGGACCAGCGTCCGCAGATCGCTGGCCGGCAAATCATCAAGATCAGCGGGAGGTGACATGACCCTAGTGAATCGGAAATCAAACCCGACGGGAAGACAACTTCCGACCCCGAGTCAATCTGACGCGTTCAACTCGCCCGGGGTTATGCCCCTATTACGCCAGTGGCAGCTAAGGGCTTGCTTCACCTTGGGAATCGAGCCGCGGTGGATCAGGCTCTTTCGCGTCTTGCTGAACGTGGCCAACTGATCCGCGCGGGGCGCGGTGTTTATCTCCGTCCCATCGCGAGCCGGTTCGGCATGCGGGCTCCATCCGTCGAGCAAGCAGTCGAGGCGCTTGCCAGCCAGCGGGGCGAGGTCATCGTCTCGAACGGGGCGGCAGCTGCAAATGCTCTCGGTTTGACGACGCAAGTGCCTATCCGGTCGGTCTATCTGACCTCCGGGCGCAGCCGAACGATGAGCCTTGGCAAACAGGTCATCGAGCTGCGGCATGCGCCGCGCTGGCAGTTAACCTTGGCCCATCGGCCAGCCGGCGAAGCGGTCAGGGCACTGGCCTGGCTCGGCCCAGAGAAGGCCGAGGATGCGCTCAAGACGCTGAAACGAAAAATGCCGGCGGGCGCATTCGGTGAGCTGGTGGCCGTCGCGTCGCAGCTTCCGACTTGGCTCGCCCGAAGCTTGGGCAAAATCGCTTATGGCTGATGCCTTCCTCCGACTTGCGGCCACGGATTGACACGACAGCGCCGCGCCGAGCGAACAATCGCCTTAAGCGCCAGCTGAATTCAGTTTGTGTAGGTCTATGAACAATCTCGGCTCGTCGCTACCTCGATTTTCTTCGGTGTCGAGAATTGTAAAGCCGCGCTTCTCCTAAAACGCAATGGCTTCGCGCTTCGAGTCGACGACGACAAAGCGGTAACCAACACGTTTGGCGATGACATTGATTGCAATTCCAACTGCCATCTTCGTAGCGTCTGCCGGCCGGTAGGATCGACTTGGGCGATCGTTGGATGGCCAAAGGCCATTTGATACTCCGAGATAAATTCCCTCGGATGATGAAAATCCGATAAAAGCAGGGAAGCACTTGAATGTCAGAAAAAGAGGCTATATTTTCTGACATATGAAAACGCAGACTTCCTCGGTTCCAGATCGCGTTATGAAGCGTGCTCGTTCACGCGGGCGCGGAAGCGTTTTCACGCCTAGCGACTTTCTCAACGTCGCCGGCCGCGCTTCGGTCGACCAGGCGCTCTCCCGACTGGTCAAGAGCGGCAAGCTCCGGCGCCTGGCGCAGGGTCTTTATGACTTTCCCAAGGTGCATCCGAAGCTCGGGCCTCTTTCCCCGGCGCCCGACGATGTCGCGCGAGCAATGGCGCGCGAGACGGGATCGCGGGTGCAGATCGCCGGCGCCCAGGCCGCAAATGCGCTCGGCCTGTCGACCCAGGTACCAGCCAGGAATACCTATCTGACCGACGGTCCCTCCCGCCGGGTCGTGTTGGGCAAGCGCGTTATCGACGTGCGTCACGCGTCGCCCAAGCATCTGATCGCTCCGGGCAGCGCAGCCGGCACGGTCGTTCAAGCCCTTCGTCATATGGGATCGGTGCGGGCCGCCGATATTGTGCAGATCGCCGCGAACCGGCTGTCGGCCAGCGACAAAAAAACCCTTGCGACGGCCGCTGTGCAGGCTCCTGCATGGATGCGGCCGGCGCTTGTCTTGATCGCCAATACACGAACCGGGACGGTCGATGGATAAGGTGGCCCTTCTCGCAGCTGCCGATCGCGCGGCCCTCTTCGGGGAGACAGCGGCGGGTCGGGGCGTTGCCAATACGATCATCGAAAAGGACTTCTGGGTCTGCTGGACCCTGAAAAGGCTTTTCGAGCTCCAGCAGGACGGCACTCCCACCCTGATCTTCAAGGGTGGGACGTCCCTGTCGAAGGCCTTCGGAGCCATCCGTCGATTTTCCGAAGATATCGACCTGTCCTTCGATCGCGCCGATCTCGGCTATTCGGGCGACCGCAATCCCGAAAAAGAGGGGATCAGCAAGAAGCAGTCGGGTAGGCTCATCGAACAGTTGATGGGCGACGTGGAACGCCACATCGCCGACAAACTGCGTCCAGCCCTGCACGATTCTTTCGCGCGGCATCTCGGCAATCGGACCGATGGCGACTGGTCGCTCGAAATCGATGCCGAGGATCGGCAGGCTCTGAACTTCCACTATGCGCCTGCATTTCCACGGGCGGACTACGAACGGATGACCTATATCTCGCCGCGGGTGAAGCTCGAGCTTGGGGCGCGCGGCGATCCGTGGCCAACTGAGGTCAAATCCATTCGCCCTTACGCGGCCGAGGATTTCCCTGATTTCTTCGAAGCTCCCGATTGCACCGTCACGGTCCTGTCCGCGCGGCGCACCTTTTGGGAAAAGGTCACCGCGCTACACGCCGAGGCGCATCGGCCCGAAGACTCCCCGACCCCGCAATATTTTTCGCGTCACTATTACGACATCGCCATGCTGCTCGACACGGAGGAGGGACAGGCGGCCGAAGGCGATTTTCAGCTCCTCGAGCAGGTTGCCAAGCATAAGGCGATCCTCTTCCGCTCCGGCTGGGCGAATTACGATACGGCGCGACCGGGCACGCTCAGACTCATTCCCGCTGAGAGCCGCATCCGGGATCTGCGCGCGGACTATCGCGGCATGGCGCCGATGATGTTCGATGATAAGCCGCTACCGTTCGACAATATCCTCAGCCGCCTGCGCGAGTTGCAGGATGCGATCAATCGGTCCGCTCTAGGCTGAGTCACAGCCGATTAGTTCGCGTTGCAGCACCACGACGTCGCCGATTTTGAATCCGATCTTTTCGTAGAAGCTCCGGACGGGTCCTGACATCAAGTTAACTTGGCCAGGGTGCAAGCGACCCTGACGTCGCATTTCAGGCGGCCATGGTTGCGGCCGTCCAGGCAGCCTTCGTATCCGTGGGAACCGGGCGGAGGATCGATCGGGAAATCAGGTGACGCTGGACGGGGGGCAGTTTGTCAGATCGCCTGACACCAGGCCCTCCGAGCGTGGGCTGCATCCAGGAAATCGCCGATTTTTACATAGTTTCTTACACATACACAGTATGAAGCCGAATTTCTCTAATAATATCAATGTAAAAATGGTAGACGCGCCGCACTTGGCATAAGTTGCTGGGCGGGGCAGTGGCCGAAACAGTCCCATCCCCCACTCTGTTCGTGGGAAGCGAGGAAAAAACTCGGAGGTTCAAATGCTTTTTTAGCGCTATTGATTTTGGTCCAATTTTGGTCCAATCGGTGAGCTAAATTCACGTTAAATTGGGTTGCGAGCCATAAACTCAATTCAACAAAAACTAATTTAATAACAATGTATTAGCGGATATGTCTGGCCGTTCTCGGTCATTTCGCTCTGCCCTCTCACGGCGGTAACAGGGGTTCGAATCCCCTTGGGGACGCCAGCTACGCTGTAATTACGCCTAAACGCGACCAGCTGGTCCGGATCGACAGTCTATAGTCCCAGATTGCAAATCGACCCAAAGGGTTGCTCTATCCAGATCTCGTGCATTTTGCGAGCACTCATTGAGCCGCCCTCACTTCAAGCATGTTGCCTCATCTTGTCAGCTGTTTGGGCTCGTCGCGCTCTTCCGCGTCTGCTGTCTCGCCGTGCACTTCTTCGCGGATCAGCTTTTCGGTGATCTCGCAGAGATAGGCAGAAAGAGCAGCACTCAGCTCTTGAAATTCCGGCCAGAGGACGTGGTCGATGAAGCTTCGCGGCGCTTTGACGATCACGGTTTGTCGGTGCATCCGCCGATATCGAAACGGGCTGATCCCGTAACGACGACAGAGCGCGATAAAGAGTTGGCGGGACCAAATATCGGGGACCGAGAATTTGATTTCCACGGCCGCTTCGCTGCCAGCGGCCTTGCCGAGACGCGCTCGGATACGTTCTGCGGCAGCGCCTGCAGCGGCTTTCTCACCGGCGGTAGCCGCGCCAGCGAAAAGAGCCTCGATCTTGCGGAGCTTCTCGCGAAGATCTTGCTCAGCTGTCATGCTCCAATTTCCTTACGCGATCGCAGCGCTTTCCGGCTCGGGGCTTGCGATGGGGTCTTGGGTATGGGCAAGGGCCTGCCATGGAACGGGCGCCCTGGTCGCGATTTAAGCTGGCTTAGACAAGGCACAAGTACTCGCAAGTCGCCCGCCATAAATTTAATGATAGAGCAGCACACCCGTGCCCGGAAGCAATTGATCGAACCAATCAAAATCCCGCACGTTTCCGGTTAGCAGGTCGCACCCCGTTTCAGCCGCGTGCATGAACAGCAGAGCGTCATTGAGAAGCTTTACGGTGTTCCGTTGGCCCGTCAGTCGCGTTACCATTCCCGCCAGCATTCCAGCCTCGCCACAGGCCCGTGTCGATGGCGCGCTCAGGCGATGCTGAGGAATGTCGTCGATGGTCTTGCCGAGCGCCTTCAATACGCCCGCCGTGCGGAGGTGTGCGGGATCGAGGGCACCAAGCAAGTGGGTCAATTCCGACAACGCGACAGTCGAATGATTAACGATTCGCGTTTGGAGGAGCTGGTCGACCTCGATCGGCGTCCTGCCCTGGAGCACGTCGATATAGACGCTCGTATCCAGCAGCAATTCTCGTCCTGCCGGCGTCTGCCCGCTGACGAATGGAAGATCGGCGTCAGCGCGCCGTGCCAGAGGCGAACCGCGCCGCTGGGGCTTGACACGCCGAACGGACGCCCGGCGGTCAAACCTCAAGCTTGATGTCCGTCGGGATTGTCCCTTTGCGAGCAACGAGCTTGCTGCCGAAGTCGTCTTCGAGTGCAACCTTGGCAAGCGCATATTCGACGAGATCCGTCGTCGAACTGATACCGCTACGTTCCTTCGCCTGAGTGACGAGCCGGTGTGGTACCCGAGCGCCCAGTGCACTGTTGTCGCCGGTTAGAAGGCCCGCGGCCTTGGCCGCCGCCACCACGGAGCGCCGTCGCGCCACTACAAACTCACTCGCTTCCATCTTCATAACTTGCCTCCGTTTCGTATAAAATATATGCAGTTTTGTTAAACAGCAAGAGCTAGCCCAACTACTGTCGGTAGCACAGGATATGTCCGG
>PLTD01000154.1 GCA_003165335.1 Rhodospirillales bacterium
GGTGCGATGGCATCCATGAGTTCTCCTGCGTCAGTCGGCCAGCGGATCGGGTCGCATCTGGAAGGTTACGATCTTGCTGTTCGATCCTTCGCCGTCCTCCTGATGCCATTGAGCCGCGCTGGCATAGGTCGCCTGGAGGGTCTTTCCCTTCCAGCCGGCTTTGGGATCGTCAATGCGGAAATCGACGCCGCGCGTATAAAATCCCATCGGGTATGGCACGCGGAATTTCACGAACTTGTCCGAGCCTTTCGGCATTGCCAGAACCGAATCCGAGTTGATCGCCGGGAAAAACATGGTCTCTTTGCCTAAGCCCATGACGTTATGGGAGTCGTCCCAGCCCGAATAGACGAAGTCGGAGGTTGCTCCGGTGCCGCCGACGTGCGGACTGGGCAGATCGTAGAATGTCCAGCCTTCGGGACAATGCTGGCCCATTGCAGTGGGGCCGTTCAGCACTTTGCATTTGCGTCGGTCGAACTTGCCGACCTGGCCGGACGAGAAAGCCGCCCAGGCGACTCCCTCTGCATCGACCCCTACGCCGCGGACTCCGAATGCCGGATATTTCCCGTCCTTCTGCATCGGCGGTTGATAGATCTCGGTTTTGCAGGTTTCGGGCGGATGTGCGCCGGGGATTAAATGGACGATCGCGCTAGGCACATAAGGCACATAGGCCGCTTCCCAGACGCTGCCGTCGCGGGCGACCGTCATGCCATACAGGTGAACATTGAGCAGCGTATCCTTCTTGGGGTCGAACTCGGTGCCTGCCACCGTCTGCAGGGTATGCTCCGAACCTTCACCTCCGCCCATATTCGGTGCGGCCATGATGTTCCAATGCGTACGGTCGGGGTCGATCTTGCCGTCGCCCGAAGTGTCGACCACCATCGGGCACCAGCCGCCTGCCTGTTTCGCATCATGGGTCTCGTCCCACACCTTGGTGTCGATCCATGAGATGACGGTGTTGTCGCCGCTGAAATACAGCTTGCTCTCGGCGTCAAAGGTGAAGTTCGAATGGTTGCCGCCGACGCACAGCGGGATCACCTCGACCTTCTGGGTTGCCGGGTCGTACATCGGCAGCACCGCTGACTTGTCATAGTTCAGCGGGTAATATTTCGAATAAGGGGTTGAGCCGTCTTTGCAGTATGCTGCCTCTACGCCTTCCTTATAGATCGTCGGCATCCAGACTCGACCTTTGGCATCCATTTCGTCGGCGTGGATCTGTGCCTCGGCGTTATGTCGTTGCGTCCCGTCTAGACTTGGTATCGGTACATGGGTGTTCGTCATCGTCTTCGGGTCGAATATTTCGAGATATCCGGTCAAGGTTCCCATGCCGTAAATTGGTCCGCCCGCATTGACGTTCGGGTCGCGATGGTCACTTGAGATCTGATCGTGGATGTAATGGTCGCCCCCCCAGTCGCGGACCGTCACCACGATATTACGCTCGACACCTTGCGGACGCGGCGGCGCCTCATGGGGAAGTTCTCCGGCCGCGATGCGATCGGTCCAGTCGGCATACATGCCGATGCCGCGTTCCTTTCCGAAGCGCGCCATATTGTTGCCCATCGTCGCAGCCAGAAATTTACCGTTATTGCCGATCGCCGGGTCGTCCACCGCACGGGCCATGGTGATGCGCTGAGCCCAGGCTTCTTTGCTGTTGCCCGTCGGGGCCAGTTCGCGCGTCGCCTTGTCGCCAAGCTGATGACAGAACATGCAATTTTCTTTCATGTTCTCCAGCCAATGCTGCTGTGTCTTCAACCCCACTGCGATACCGTTGCCCTCGGGCCCGGTTCCCGGAAAGTCGGTTGCGGCTGGCGGGTTCAGCAGGGCATACCAATAGGCCGCCGGGTAATATTCCGCCGCTGCCTTCGCATCCGGGGCAGCGGTCGCGGTCAGGTCCAGATGGCTGCCCGGCTTGGCCGTTACCGCTTTGGTATCGACCAGGCCGTAACCGCGAACCCAGACCTTATAGTTGGCGTCGGGTAATTGGGGCAGCACGTACCGGCCCTTGTCATCGGTTACGACCATCTTGGCGTATTTGGTGGGTAGATCGCTGGTTTCGGCGACAACCCAGACGCCGGCCTCGGGTCCTTTTGCGCCGGTAACTGTGCCGCCGATCGCATCGGCTGCAAGCTTGATTTCATTCGTCGCGGCGAATGCTGGTAAGGTCGATGCCGTACCGGCAGCAAAGGCGCAATTCGACGCAAAAAGAGCCGCTATGACCCGCGTATTCATAAGTGAGCCTCCCCAAATTGCCGCTGCCGCCCTTTAAGGCGATCTGCGCCTATTGGACACGATCGAACACATCTGGTCCAGAAAATATAAAGGCACCTGCGGTCTTGGGATTGAAGACGAGGATGTGGCGCGATCAGGCCGGGGCTGCCCGGTGCCTTCCGGCTAGTGCCGGTTTACGGGTGCCTAACTGTTCAATCAACCGTTCGGGAGGAAATGTGATGGTAGTCACGCTGGACCCGGAGGTACTGTCTACGACCAGGGAACCTCCGTGCAGTTCCATCAATTTCTCGGATAGAACTAAGCCGATGCTCGTCTCGCCGGCATCGTAGACCATTCCGTTTCCGTCGCTGTCTGGATTGGCGTGGTTCTTATCTGCGGTGTTGCCCACGACAATCGACAGCCCGGTCCCTGTGCGGGAAGCGCTGACAGTGACCAAGCTGCCAGCTGGGCTGCGTTCTATCGAACTGTTCAACAAACTGACCAATATCTGGAGTGTGCGCTGTTCGTCGATGCGTAACAGAGGCAGACTTGGCTCGAATGCGTCTCCAAGAAGGATATGCCCGCGAGCAGCAGCGCTCTCGGCCAAGCGGGTCGCCTTTTGAATCAATAGATGCAGGTCGACTGCCTCTTCGTTCAAATGCAGGTGGCCTGCCTCGACATTTGCCACGTCCAGTATGTCACTGATGATGCGCAGTAAATGTTCGCCGCTCTCATAAATATTGCCGGCGTATTCCAGGTAATTTTCGTTCCCGATTGGCCCCAACACCTGTTGGCGCATCATATCCGAGAACCCGATCACGGCTTTCAGCGGCGGGCGCAGTTCTTGGCTCATCATTGCCAGGAAGTTCTCAGTGGCTTGGTTGGTTGTGCTCTTTGGGGCTAATGCGTTCTGCAAGCTAGTTGCCGTTGCACTCAAGCGCTGGTGAGCTTCGTCCAATGCAAGGATATCGGCGCGAAGTCGGTCTTGCCGTCTCGTTTCACGTCTGGCGAAATATCGCTCCAGACTCATCCCGGCCAATCCCATCAAAAGTGTGATTGCAGTGGCAGCCGCAGCCATTCCGTAACGGTCTGTTACACTGACCACGTCTAGAGAATCCCGATCTGCGGAGATCGCGCTCGCCGCGGTAAAATGCAACACGGCGATGGCAATAACGAGCAGGAGCACAGCGACGGCACGATGGTAAACATCGCGGCTCTGGACGCTTGATCGGAAAGCGATGGCCGGGCCAGCAAGCCCGACCGCCATCACGGCAAAGATATGGGCAGAGTTCCAATTGACCTGAGTCGGGGCGATCAAACTCGAGATTCCGGCAATGTCGATGACGCAGGCGCCCGTCCCGAAGGCCAGACCCGACAGCCATGCTCTTTTGGGCTGGATTCGAAATGCCGTCCAGGACGCAAAGACTCCGATGATTATGGACCCGGCGGTGACTGGTATGCCGTAATGCAATATCCGCGAGCCGGAATCCAATCCGAGAAAAGCGATAAAAAACGTCGCCCACAGGGTCGGCCCTGCTACAATTGCCGAAGATATAATCCGGTTTGGTTGCTGAGTTATGCCAAAATTGACTGCGCGCACGAATAGCGAAATCGCGGCAAAGAAGCCGACGAAGCAAACGATGAATGCGAGCACGATAAATGCTGGATTATGGTAATTGGCGACGCCCGCCATGATTTTGATCATCCGCCTGCAAGCTTGAAGGACACGCTGAGTATGACTTGTGCCTACCCTTAAATAGAAAATTTAAGGATATTTTTATGATCCTTAAATTACGAATTATACTAGTCCAACATAAGTGATGGACAAGTGAATAGTCATACCTAATTCTTGGTATATTTCTATTCACCACCAGAACAAAATGTAGATATGAGTTCTTGCGGTAATTCGGATTCACTTTTGATCGGATTTACTGTCCGGTGATCGGATGCACCGCCC
>PLTD01000130.1 GCA_003165335.1 Rhodospirillales bacterium
AGCAGGGCGCCCAGAAACCTTGCAAATAAAATGTTTCTGACTAAGGTAGACGAAGATCAATCGGCGCCGCAGTTGCGGTGCGAGGGGGAAGAATGCGGCATTTCGGGATCGCCCTATTGGCGTTGCTGTTCGGCGTCGGGCTTGAAGCCTCGGCCCAATCGACGGCACCGGCATCCCCCGCACCGGCGACCGCGGATTGGCCATATGTCGGCGGCGACATCGGCGGGCAGCGATTCTCCCCGCTGGACCAGATCGGCAAGGACAATGTCCGCCGTCTTAAGGTCGCCTGGACATATCATACCGGCGATTTTTCCCCCGGCGACGCCACCCATTCCACCACCGCTTTCGAGGCCGCGCCGATCGAAGTGGACGGGACGCTCTATATCTGTTCGCCCAACAACCGGGTCATCGCTTTGGACCCCGCGACCGGCCAGGAAAAATGGAAGTTCGTACCCACGGTCAATCAGGACGGCGTCTATGAGGCCGTGTGCCGTGGCGTCAGCCATTGGCGCGACCAAACCGCGGCGGCAGGTGCGGTGTGCCGCGACCGAATTTTCGTCGGCACGATCGACGGGCGGCTGATCGGCTTGGACGCGGCGACAGGCAAGCCCTGCGCAGATTTCGGCAAGGAGGGCACGGTGGACCTCAAGGCCGGATTGGGCGATGTGCGCCCCGGCGAATATTACATGACCTCTCCGCCGCTGGTGGTGGGAGATCTCGCAGTGACCAGCGCCTTCGTTAAGGACGTACAGCGGGTCGACGCGCCCGGCGGCGCGGTTCGGGCCTATGATACGCGCACTGGCGAATTGAAATGGGTTTTTGACCCTGTGCCGCCGGAAAAAACCCCGGTGACCGCCGATCAGGTGAAGCAGGGCGCCATTGTTACCCGTGGGACGCCCAATTCCTGGGGCATCATGTCGGCCGACCCGGCGCAGGGTGTCGTATTCGTTTCCACCGGCAACCCCTCGCCCGACCATTATGCCGGGGCCGAGCGCGGCAATATGGATTTCTACGGCTCGTCGATCGTCGCCCTGGATGCGGCGACTGGCGCGGTGAAGTGGCATTTCCAGACTGTGCATCACGATCTGTGGGACTACGACGTCGGGGCGCAGCCGATTTTCTATCAGCATCACGGCGCGGGCGGCGATTTTCCGGCGGTGGTCGGAGCCACGAAAGTGGGTTTTCTGTTCCTGCTGAACGGCGCTGATGGGAAACCGATATTCCCGGTCGAGGAAAGGCCGGTCCCCCAATCGACCGTTCCGGGGGAGCATTCATCGCCGACCCAGCCTTTTCCGACCAAGCCTGCACCGATTCTGCCTGAGAAACTGACCCGCGACAGCGTGTGGGGCGTGACCTTTTGGGACCGCGCGAAATGCCGGGCGGCCTTCGATGCGCTGGATTACGACGGTCCCTTCACCCCACCCACGGAGCGGGGAATCCTGGAATATCCGGGGCTGGGCGGCGGCATCAACTGGGGTTCGGTCTCGATCGACCCGACGCGCCACAGGATGATCGTAAATGTCCAGATGGCGCCATTCACCATTAAACTGGTGCCGCGCGCCAAAGTGAGTGGCGATGGTCATGCGGGATCGGACCTGGTGGGCTTCGGCCCGCAGGAGGGTGCGCCCTATGCCGTGGCGCGCGCGCCGTTCCTGTCGCCCTATGGCACGCCCTGCGTGCCCCCGCCGTGGGGTAAGCTGGTGGCGATCGACCTCAACACCGGCGACAAGATTTGGGAAAAGACACTGGGTACGCTGGCCAACAACCCCAAGGCGCCGCTGGTCGGCGATTACTTCAAATGGGGCACGCCGAACCTGGGCGGGTCATTGCAGACCGGCAGCGGCGTGGTCTTCATCGGCGCCACGATGGACAAGTTCCTGCGCGCGATCGACAGCGACACGGGCGAGGAGCTGTGGCGCTATGAGATGCCCTTTGCCGCGCAAAGCCAGCCGATCAGCTATAGGCTGAAGGCCGACGGCAAGCAGTATCTCGTCGTGGCCGCAGGCGGACACGGCGCTTTGGGTGAGGAGCCTGGCGACGCTCTGGTGGCCTTCACGCTCGGCGATTGAGGACGGCGTCGCCGCCGTCACCCCGGGGGACATATCCAATAAAAAAGGCGCTCATAGCGAGCGCCTTTTTTTGAAACCAATGGCCTAGCCCCTGGGGACTAGGCCATTGTCGCAAGTGCCTAAGCTCTCTACGTTTAACGAGCGGAATCACGAGATCAGGTGATTCCACCTGATCTCGATCCGATCTAGGCTGCGGCAGACTTTTTGCCCAGCGGAACCTCGGAAATCGTCTTTAGGATCTGCGAGGCGATCTGGTACGGGTCGCCCATCGAGTTCGGGCGACGGTCTTCCATATAGCCGCGATAGCCGTTCTTAATGAAGCCCATCGGCAGACGGATGGACGCGCCACGGTCGCCTAGGCCCCAGCTGAACTGGTCGATCGACGCTGTCTCATGCTTGCCGGTCAAACGCATGTGGTTGTCCGGGCCATAGACCGCGATATGGTCTTTCACGTTCTTTTCGAACGCCTTCATCAGCGCCAAGAAATACTCTTCGCCACCGGTTTCGCGCAGGTAGGTGGTGGAGAAGTTGGCATGCATGCCCGANNCCCACTGGCCCTTGGCCACTTCGGCATTGATGCCTTCATGGTTGATGCCGGCATGGAGGCAGATTTCGAGGTGCTTCTCGACGATCTCACGGGCGACAGCGCCCACGTTTTTGTAGCCGACGCCGGTATAATAGGGGCCTTGCGGAGCCGGATATCCCGCCTCGGGGAAGCCCAGCGGGCGGCCGTCTTTATAGAAGAAATATTCCTGTTCGAAGCCGAACCAGGCGCCTTCGTCGTCCAGGATGGTCGCGCGCTTGTTCGACGCATGCGGCGTGCCGTCCGGCATCAGGACTTCGCACATCACCAGTGCGCCGTTCGTGCGCTCGCTATCGGGGAATACGCGAACGGGTTTCAGAACGCAGTCGGAACTGTGCCCTTCGGCCTGTTGGGTCGAGCTTCCGTCGAAGCCCCAGAGCGGCAGTTGCTCCAGCGAGGGAAACGAGTCGAATTCCTTGATCTGGGTCTTGCCCCGGAGGTTTGGAACCGGCGTGTAGCCGTCCAACCAAATATATTCCAGCTTGTACTTTGTCATTTCGATCCCTTGAGTGCCTGTTGGGTAAGTTTGATGGATCTCGCTTATCGCGCAAGAGTTCATTGCATCAAATGTGCCAATTGACGCGTTCGGCGCTTGAGCCGCCGAAAGGAGATCGGAATCTCCCCGAAATCGGGCGCGGGTGGTGAGCGGAACCAATCGGCTTTTCACCGGTTGATCGGTCACAAATATCTGTTCTTTCAGGGAAAGCAGACGCCCACGGTGCAGCAGATGGCAGGGAGTTTCCGGCCCGCAATGCACCGCGCAAAAGTGCGGGCGCCATAAGCGAAACGCCGTTTTCCATAAGAATACCGTTAAAAACGCCAAATCGCATTTGGCTAAATTTTAGTCATAGCAGGTAGCTATTTTAGGCATGTTGCACAATGAGAGTCCAAAACCCATGTCGAAGAAGCCTCGCCGCTTTGCGGGTTCATTAGGATAAGCCAAGGCAATGAACACAAGCACTTACCAGGGAACGGCACAGATTTATCAATTTCCGGTGCGTTCGCGCAGCGCCGTCAGCGGCCATCGCGACAACAACGGCGCCGTAACCGACCCCATGTCGCAGCATATCAGCATCGCGCTGGGGTCATGCTGGTATCATGAAGCGGCCATTACCCAATCCCTCGCCCCGACGAAGCCCTGAGACTATTCGGGTGAGTTTCAGCTTATTCGAAGCTGAACGGCGAGCTGGCAAAAATTCTATACCGGCTGTTTAGATTTAGACGCGCGCGAATGTGCGACCCGGGAACCAAACCTTAAATCAAAGCTTTGGTCCGTCGCAGGTTTGCGCGCGATCGCAAGCGACCGCTTCCGGTGGTTGGAATATGAGGCCGAGGTGAATGCCAGCACGCCGGAGACGCAGGCCAGTCGGAACGGCTTTCGCCCAATCTTTCTCGACGCCGTCAATTTTCTTTCGGCCGACGTACGCGGTGCGGTCGGGCCTTACCTCAACGTCTTCCTCGTAACCCAGCAGCTTTGGAGCCAGTCCGAAGTCGGATTGGTGACGACGCTGGGCGGGCTGCTCGGGCTTGCCGTCCAGACACCGATCGGCGCCGCGATCGATGCGACGCGCGCCAAGAGGGGCATTATCGTTCTGGCGCTTGCGGTGCTGGCGATCATGGCCGTCGTCATCTATGCCCTGCCCAGCTTTTGGCCGGTGGCGATCGCAAACAGCCTGATGTCCATAGCCGGCGATGTTTTCGGGCCTGCAGTCGCGGCCCTGACCTTAGGCCTGTACGCGCGCAAACAGCTGGCGCGACGGATGGGGCGGAATTCCGCCTTCGATCATGCCGGCAATGTCGCCATCGCCCTGGTGGCGGGCGTCGTCGGCTATGAGTTCTCGCAGCGCGCCGTATTCCTGCTGGTGCCGCTCTTCGCCATATTGACGGCGATATCGGTCTTGTTCATTCCTGCCAAGTCCATCGACTATAATCGGGCGAGAGACCTGGACTCCAAGTCGGACGCCGGGGGGAGCCCGGAAAAGATCGCAGCCTACGGCAGTCTGTTTCAATCTCAGCCGCTCGTCATTTTCGGCCTTTGCGCCATGCTGTTCCACTTCGCCAATGCGCCCCTGCTGCCGTTGGTCGGGCAAAAGCTGGCTGCCGCCCATCCCAAAGAGGCGACTGCCATGATGTCTGCCTGCATCGTCGCGGCCCAGCTCGTCATGCTGCCGATCGCGCTGCTTGTCGGGTTCAAGGCCGACAGCTGGGGACGAAAGCCCCTGTTCCTTGCCGGCTTCGCCATCCTGCCCCTCCGCGCTGTGCTCTATACGCTGTCCAACAACAGCATCTGGCTGATCGGCGTACAGGTGCTCGACGGTGTCGGCGCCGGGATTTTCGGCGCACTGACACCCCTGGTGATCGCCGATATCATGCGCGGCACCGGCCGATACAACCTGGCCCAGGGCGCCATCGCGACAATGGTGGGGATCGGCGCTTCGCTCAGCGGATTGGGGGCCGGCGAGGTCGTGGATCACTTCGGCTATAGCGTAACCTTTCTGACCCTGGGGGCCGCGGCTGCCGTGGCGCTGGTCGTTTTCGCCATCTGGATGCCGGAGACAGCCGATCTGAAGAGGATATCGGCGAAGCCCTGAAGGGGCGTCGGACAGAACGCCGTCGCGGATAACGCTGAGATAATGGGAACGCGCTCACTATCGAATAGGTTTGTTTTTCGGAATACCGAAAAGCAGCCGAATTGATCCCAATACCGGGCCAACAGCGCGTTCAACCCGCGCAGGCCGCCGGAACTTTAGTGAGGCTATGATCGCGCCTGTTTCGAGAAACTATGGGTTGGAGGGGCTTGTAACACCCCTGATTATCGGTCTGGCATTTCTGATCGAGTCCGCCGCCGTCGCCAGTCTGTTGAGGCAGGATTTCGATTACCCGGTGGTTTTGTTCTTCAACCGCTTCGCCCATCGCTCAGTTCTATGGGACTATACAATGCTTGCGGCGACGAGGCTCGCCCTGTTGCAGGGCGTGGTGCTCGTCGCGGGAATTTGGCTGGTCTGGTTCGATGCGCCGGACCCGGAGACGCGGGCCAGAGTGGCGGCAGGCCTTATCGCCTCATCCTTTGCCGGATTGGTCAGCCGCGGGCTGCAGCTTGCCTTGCCGACACATCCGCGCCCGATCCACGATGGTTCGCTTTCCTTTACCCAGCCCTTTGGGGCCGATCCCAAGGTGCTGAACCATTGGGACTCGTTCCCGAGCGACCATGCGTCACTGCTGTTCGGCATCGCGACGATCGTTACCGTCGTCAAGCCGCGGGTGGGGATCGCGCTCTTTGTCTGGGCGCTGATCGTCAGCCTGGGCCGTGTCTATACGGGTTTTCACTTCCTGTCCGACATCACCGGCGGCGCCGGGCTTGGTGTCGTGATCGTCTGCATCTCCCAGCTTTCCGTCTTTCGCGACCGCTGCCTGGTCATTGCGCGATGGGCGAGGGAGCGCCCGGGACCGTTCTATGCCGCGGCGTTCGTCGCGACATTTTCGACGGCCACGATGTTCGATGACGTCCGCGCAATCGGCAAAGGCCTTGCGATGCTGCGCCACTGATCATGACGAGACGTTCCGGCGAGCCAGGCTCGGGGCCTCCGCACCGCGCGAACGCTCCGCGATGCGCTCCACGCTGGACGATCCGCCGCGCTTGAACAGCCGCCGGCCGACGCGCGACGCCCCGAAGGCCAGCACCTTTGGATGATCCGCGATGCGGTGGAATGCCTTAGAATAGTTCCGCTTGGCCAAATCCTCCTTCAACTGGTGGTAATGTTCCAGGATGAGGAGTTCAGCATTGCGCCGATGCAAACTCGACGCCTGCAGCGGCGTCAGCCTGTCGGCGGCGGCGTCTGCTACGCGATCGCTGATCGCCTGGAAGGTTCGGAAATCATAGCGTTTGCGCGATGCATTCGACCATCGGTGCGAGACCTCGCCGAAGGGCTGGGTGTAATAATAAAAGGGCGAATCGTTGACGACGGCCCGGCCGCCGGCGATGAAAAACTCCAGCAGATGAAGAAAGTCGTGGCCGTCGCGCGCCCTTTCGTTATAGCCGAGGCGCTTGGCCTTCAGAAAATCGGTTCTGATTACCGGCTTCAGCATGCCCAGGTTGAAGCTTTCGAAGGCGTTCGATCCCTCGAGATAGGCTTCGAACGACAATGCCCATTCGCCGACCGACGGGGCCCATGCTGTTCCGGCGACCTGGACGGCGACGGCATCGAACGGAAATTGATTGTCCGCCACCATATCGACGCCCCAGCGTTCGGCCGTATCGATCAGCGCGGCCAAACGTTCGGGGCGATACCAATCGTCCGCGTCCAACACCGCAAGCCAGCACCCCCGGGCGGCAGCGATGGCCCGGTTCATGCCATAGGACTTGCCGCGATTGGTCGCGTTGCGTATCGGGCGAATGCGCGCGTCCCCGGAGGCGAGCGACTTGATGAGACCCCAGGAGCCGTCCGTCGAAGCGTCGTCGATGACGATGATTTCGAAGTCTGACACTGTTTGAGCCAGCGCACTGCGCAAGGCGCGGGTCAGTGTCGGCCGCGCCTCGAACGACGGGACGACAATGGTGGCCAGGACATTGTGGCCGTCGGCGCCGCAAGCGTGCACAGGTCGCCAGGGTTCGTTCATGCCGGACGCTCTACCAATTACAACGTAAAATCATGTGGTTAGGACGTTACATTCACCACGGGTTGAAATTATTTAGATTAATAGTTAGTTCAAAAGTTCGTTATCGATTTTAAGGTCCCGCCTTGTGATCGTGTTGTGACCGGGGGAGTTGGCCGGACCCAGGGCGCGTCAGCCGAGTCTATGCCCCGGGTGCCGAAGGGCTATAACGGGGGGCAGCGCAGACGAAAGACCCCGCCAGTGCCCGACATCGACCCGCAAGCACTTATAGAAATTTATGAGGCCAGACAGCCGTTCTATACCGAGGGCGATTTCGTGCGGCGTTTTACCGAGATCAAGAATGCGCGGGCGACCGGCATTTCGGGCGGTTCGGCCGAAAGGGCGCCCGACGATTGGATGATCGCGCTGTTGGCGTCAGGCCGGGTGAGCGATGCGGAATATTACCGTCTGGCCGGTCTGCTGGGTGTGGATTCGGCTGGGCTTATCTATTCAGAAGTTTCCGCCGACCTCGGCTTTGCCGAGCAGTTGCGCGCGGTTTTGCGGGCGCTGACGCGCTTCGTCAGTGCTCTGCGGCGGGCGTAAGGCCGCCGGCGAACACAGTAAGGCGGATAGCGCAGAAAATAGGATCTCGATATATCTTGAATTACGATATATCGAGATCTATATCGTGAATGGTTAGACACCACCACACGAAAGACAGATCATTGAGACATGCATATTTGGGCGGTAGTGACCGTCGATTTCACACATCAAAGGACGCGCCGGATCGTCACCATGGCCGGGGCGGCCACAGGCACCATCGCGGCGGACGCCACAGCGGTCGGCTGTTCGATTACGGCGATCTTCGTATCCTGATATTGGCGATGATTGCGGAGCGGCCCCGCCACGGCTATGAGCTAATCAAGGTCATCGAGGAACGGTTCGGCGGCAGCTATACGCCCAGCCCCGGGGTGATTTATCCCACGCTTTCCTGGCTGGTCGATGCGGGTTACGCCGCCAGCGAGGCCGAGGAGGCCGGGCGCAAGAATTATCGCATCACGGCCGAAGGCGAGGCCTTTCTCACTGTCAACCGTGCGGCAGCGGACGAATTGCTGTCCCGTACAGTCGCGGCCGGCAGCGAGGGCCCCGGCGAGGTTCCGGCGCCGGTGGTGCGCGCCATGGAGAACCTGAAGATGGCTCTGCGCCTGCGCCTGAGGCGCGGGGCGCTGGACCAGGAAGCCGCAGACACAATCGCCACGGCGCTCGACTCCGCGGCCCAGGCGGTGGAGCGCAGCTGACCGCTCGGGCCCGTGCATCGGCCTTCGCCCCGAGATTGGACGAAGGCCGACGGTGAGGCCAGGGTCAGGCAAAGACATTCTGCGGGCGGCTGGTTTCCAACAGGGATTTTAGGCTGGAGAGCACGCGGGGCCAGCCGCCGCCGATCCTCTGGCGCATATCGGGGGTGAGTTCGGTATGGGTGACCGTGAGGCGCACCATGTCGCCGACCGGCTCCAGATCGATGACGAGGCGCGATGGGTCTGCGCTGTCCGCCGCGCTCCAGGTCACCGCCAGGCGTTTCTCCAGCACGCATTCCAGCACCCGGCCCACATGTTTGACCGTGCGGTTGGCATCATCGGCGACCAGCGCCCATTTCGCGCCGAGCGTCCAATCTGACACCTGCTCATGTTTCCAATATTGGCGCGTCAACTCGCCTTTCAGCAGAGCCTCCCAGACCTTGTGGGGCGTGGCGGTGATATAGGTGACATAGACGAATGTCTCATGGCTCATTATCGTTTCCTTCCAGTTTGGCTTTGAAGTTTTGCAGGGCGTCTAGGCGCTGTGGCTCGAACTTTCGAATCCAGCGCGCATAGAGTTCGTGGATGGGGACGGGGTTGAAATAATGGAGCTTTTCCCGCCCTTGGCGTTTTACCGAGATCAGATTGGCATCTTCGAGCAGGCCCAGATGCTGAGTCACAGATTGCCGCGCCATGCCCAGACCCTGACAGAGCTGGCTTAAGGTCTGGCCGTTTTTTTCGTGCAGCCTGTCGATCAATTCCCTGCGGCTTGGGTCCGCCAGGGCTTTGAACAGCCCGTCAATCTCCTGCATCGGCATAGTCGGCTTCCCGTTAAAGATGCAGGGAAAAACCTGCATGACTGCAATAATGCAGGCATATACCTGCATGTAAAGGGGTGACATGGGCGGTGCGGCGTTTGCCTGATTGGTGAACTGTCAAGGTGATTCCAACGGCGAACTAGAACATTCGCGCTCACCAAGAAATGGCTTTTCTCTGCCTGGGACCAAACGGGTCGAAAAATGTAACAAGGCGGTACATAGTGTACGCACATACTGTAATGACAAGCTGGTGGTCCGAAAATGCGCAAGCGTGTCGGGTTGCCACGTTTTGAAACAACAAGTCTTCTGGGGGAGCTCTCATGCGCACCATCATCCGATCGTTGCTGCTTGCCTGCGTGGCGCCCTGCGCCTTGGATCTGTCGGCTGCGCTTGCGCAACCCTCAACTCAAGCGGATCAAGCCGGCGGTCTCGAAGAAATAGTCGTGACCGCCCGTCGGGTTTCCGAAAAACTGCAGGACGTTCCGACGGCAATCACTGCGATCAGCGCCAAGGAACTGGAAGAGCAACAAATCCTGAGCGTTGAGGATATCGGCAACACGGTGCCGAGCCTCAACATGCAACCGCAAATTGGTACGCCTGCAGTTCCGCAGATTGCCATTCGCGGAATTTCGAACGGCAGCCTGAACCCCGAGGTCGATAGTCCGATCGGCATCTATGTCGATGGAGTCTATCTGGGACGCGCCGTCGGCTCTCAGTTCGATCTGGCCGACCTTCAGCAAATCGAAGTGCTGCGAGGCCCTCAGGGGACGTTGTTCGGGCGAAATGCGGAAGCCGGCGCAATCAACTTTATTACCCAAGGGCCGAGCGGCCATTTGGATGCGCACCTCGAGACGACGTTTGGTAATTATAATCTCAAACGCGTGAAAGCCACGTTCGATACGCCGGAATATAATGGCTTGTCCTTGAGGCTCACCGTTCTCCATACCGACCAGGACGGGTATGTGAAGAATACGGCCGCTGGGGTCACGCTCGATCTTCCGGCTCCGTTCGGACCGCAGACGTCGACCTCGACACTTGGCGGTAACGATACGAACATGGTTCTCTTCGCGGCGCGTTATGTTAACGACAAGTTGACGATCGATTACAAATTCGATTTCACCGATGAAATCACCCAGGCGCAGCCGACCGAAATTCTCGGGTTCGACTCTACCCCTAATGGTGGGTTCGGGCAGTCCGTTTTCGCAATTCAGCCCAGTATAACGATCTTCGGCGAGTCCGCCGGTGGCATTACAATCGTGGATCTGATGGCTTCGCCGGCGGCGCAGGGCCTGTTCCAAAAGGCTATCGTCGAATCCGGAGCTTTCCCGCGCCCGATGCGGGATATCAGGCGTGACGAAGCCAACGCGCCGTCAGCGGAAACCTTGGGTCGCGCCTTCGCCGAGAGCCTCGGCATAGATGGCCCGGATGCGGCAGCAGCGCTGCGCGCGCTGCCTGTCGAGAAGATCGCACCGGGCACTCCCGACGAACTCGGCCAGATCCAGGCGATCGCTGCGCCGATTGTCGATGGATCGATGTTCCCGCAAGACGGATTCGCGCGCTTTGCCCGGGGCCGTATCGCCAAGATCCCGCTGCTGATCGGCAGCACAGGCACCGAGGCTTTGGTCTGGGCGTTCGGGCGGGACGGCAAGATGGCGACCTATCCGTTGCTTCCGTTCGACGCGGCGCGTTTCCGGGCGGCGTTTGGTCACGATTCGGATGATATCCTGGCCACCTACTGGTCGCGGTTCGGCGATGACATGGCTAAGACTGGGCCAATCCTCGCGACCGACATGGCGGTTGGGGCGGGCAGCCGGCTCCTGGCCGATCAGTCGGCGCGCCGCGGTGCGCTGACCTTTCTCTACCGCTTCTCGGCGATGCCGACGCCGCTGCGCGGGCTGGCGCCCGGGGCGCCTCACGGCACGGAAGTGCCTTATGTTTTCGGCACGCTGGCGAAATTGCGCAATGTTGGTTCGGGCATGACCGAAAGCGATTTGGCACTATCTCAAACCGTTATCGATTACTGGGTGTCGTTCGCCAAGACAGGCGACCCCAATGATGACGGGCGTCCGCGATGGCCCGCTCATGACGACGCCAACGGCGCGTTCATGGATTTCACCGAGACCGGCCCTGTATCGGAGTCGGACGCCGGCGACCGGGCAATCACACTATTCGAGCATCGGATCGTTGCCGGCTTTACCGGCACAGCGACAAAATAGGGAAGTCTAATGACCGCCGAATTTCTGCATCGCGCCCTTTGCATCGACGATCTCGACCGATCGGTCGCCTTTTATCGGGATGGGTTGGGATTTGCCCCGATCGGCGAACCGAAAGTCGAGACAGGCGCCTGGCTGGAGGCCTTCACCGGCTTGCCCGGGGCGCGGCGGATTCGCCAGAGCGTGCGCAATGACCAAGGCATCACCTATGATCTATATGCTTTCACCGACCCGGCCCCGGTCGGCCCGCAGGAGCGGCGGAAGAACAACCAATACGGGCTGACCCATCTTGCCTTTTATGTCGATGACATCGACCTTTGGGCGCGGCGTATCGCAGATGCGGGCGGGGTGGTTTTTCCGCACACGCGCGCAACGTTCCGCGATAACGGGACCACGATGATGTACTGCACCGACCCCGACGGCATCAGGGTGGAATTGATGCAGGCGCCGGGCGAGCGTGAGCGCTTTTCCCATTCCGGCGTGTGCATGGATAATGTCGATCAGTTCATGGCTTTCTATGGCGAAGTCTTCGGCTTTTCCCCGGCAGAGAATTATGAACTCTACGACCACGGCTATTTCATGAATGTCGTCAACGAACTCGACGATGTGAAACTGCGCGCGCAGATGATCCGTAACCCGAACAAGGACACGATCGAACTGCTCGAGATGAAATCGCCTCCCGGCTTCGGCTCGCGCGAGCCGTTGCCGGTGAACCAGTATGGGTTTCGTTACCTTACCTTCGCAGTTGACGATATCGACGCCACGGCCGCGGTTTTGCGCAGGCGCGGCGGGCGGACGCTGGATGTGACACTCACCCAGAACGGCGGGGGGGCGCCGGAAGTTCTGCACCGACCCGATCGGAGTGCGGATCGCCCTATTTGAGAAGGGATAGAACCAGCACGTCATCGGGCCATCAGCGCGCATTTCCGATTGGATGTCCGAGACAAAGCACGGCGCGCGCGGCCGCGCCGATCAGCGCCGTCGGAGCAGGAATTCTTGACGCGCCTGGGCGTGGGACCGCGCCAGGATCTCGCGAAACGTCGGGATATGGCCCGGCCGCGGCGGGCCAAGGAGGTCTTGCGACGAAAATCCGCCCGTCAGCAGGCGATCGAAATTTCCGCCGTCCAGCTCCCAACTTCGCGTCGGCCCGCTGTCGAGATGGATGAATTCTGACCGCGGATACCAGCCGACGCCGCCCCGCCTCATTGCGAGAGCCGCCCGCTGCGCACCGCCAAGGCGGTTGTCGAAAGTGACGTCGATCGCTCGGCCGAAGAGGTGCTGGCTTTGCTCGGCGACCCCGAAGGTAGTGGCCTTGAGCCGGTCATTGGTCTCGCGGGTTCGGTAGGCCGAAAGCACGGTCGCGCTGCTCTGATTGGTCGCGGTCATGACATCGGCAAGAAAATCCAGCATGCCGATGTCGACCGGCCCGCTTTTGTCGGCGTGAAAATCGCGCAGGAAGACGGCGAGGTCGCAAACCGCGCCGGGCAGCGGTCCGGCCGCGTCGCGATAGGGGCCGCTGAAGGTCTCACCCGTGTGCGCGTTCTTGAGCATGAGGCGTCGCCCGCCGATCGGGCTTGCAAACGCGTTCTTGCGCAAGAGAATGCAGACCCCAGTTGCGAGCAGGAGGTCGCGCCGCCGCAGGGTCGCCCTGCCTCCAACACCAGATTCGCCTGTCATGCTTGTTAGGTGGGCCGGGCTTATCCTCCAAACAAGAACCCGGCGGCGGCCTGTGCAGGCGGCGTGATATTGCGCAATAACAAAAACTGCCCAATTTTTGTTATTGTGCTAACCTCAAGCCCATGAGGAGGTATCCGCTATGAACGTATCCATTGGAGAGCGCTGGGAAGGCTTTGTGGATGGGGCCGTCAAGAGCGGCCGTTACGGTTCGGCCAGCGAGGTTGTGCGCGAAGGGTTGCGACTGGTCGAGGAGCGCGAGCAGAAGCTTTTGGCGCTGCGCCAAATGGTCAATGCCTCGCTTACCCGCGGCGGCGAAAATACGGATGAAGATATCGAGCGGGCGCTTGATGCCACTGCGGCGGAGTTGGCCAAGGAAGGCTTCTGAGTGCGCCGTCGGGTCTATCTCGATAGCGCGCGCGACGACCCGATACAGATATTTGCCTACATCATCCGCGAAAGCGGAAATCAGGAGATTGGCCGGGGGTTTGTAAAAACATTGCGCCAGAGGTGCGTGAAACTCGCCGCCCTTTCCGGTTCGCTCTGTATCCCGCGAACCGAGTTGCACCCGGACCTGCGGAGTTTTGCCTTCAAGGGCTATGTGATCCTGTTTCGCTATGAGGGCGATCGTTTCGAGGTCGTCAATATCATCGAGGGCATCGCGATATCGAGGGGCTGTTTCCCTGACGACGGCCCGTTATGGGGCCAACCGCGCCAACTCGGCGACATAGCGTTCGACATATTGGCGGGTGGCGGCCTCCATTTTCGAGAAGGGGCCGGGCCGATAGGCGCGAGACAGAACGCCGGCCTGGTTGTTTTCGATGATCGTCTTGTCGGCCGCGCTGGTCACATCCCAGAGCCACGTGAGCGCGGCCGGGTCGAAATCCCGGCCAGCCTCGGCATCGCCGCGCACCAGCCAGATCACCTCCATCTCGGTCTCCAAACTTTTGCGCGGGATGAAGCGATAGATCACGCCGTAATCGGCATAGGCCAGGAAGGCGCTGAGGAACCCCAGCTCGGCGAAGACGCATTCGGGGCCAAGGGTGTCCACACCGCCGGCCGCGCCCATTGGCAGGGCAAGGGCCTTGCCGTCGCGGCTGCCGGTCAGCACGCCGTCGGCCAGGCCGGAATGCATCACCCGGAACACTTCGTTCCCGTCGGGCGCCGGTCCCCAGGATTCGACATCCTTGCTGCCGATCCGGCGGTTGCCGGGGCGGGCCAGCGCGTGCAGCGCCGAAAATTCAGGGTGGCTCCCGGCGCAGTGGTAACACTCGTGGTAATTTTCGACCGCCAGTTTCCAGTTGGAGGCGATAGTATAGGTCTTGCGCGCGGCGATTTTGCCTGTGTCCCAGCCATGTCGCCGCGCCATCGCGTCCAGGGCCGCGGCCGAGGCCTCTATGGCGGGGGGATGGTCGGCGAAACTGAGGAAGATCAGCCCGCCGATGATTTTGAGCGGCAGCGGAAGCAGACCGTGGGCGGCCGGGTCGAAGCCCTCGGGCATTTCCGGCGCCCGGCGCAGACTTCCGTCCAGGCGATAGGTCCAGCCGTGATAGGGGCAGGTCAGCGTCGGGCCGTGGCCGTGCGGCAGGGTGCAGATGCGCGACCCGCGATGGCGGCAGACATTGGCCAGGGCGCTGAATTCGCCGTCCGCCCGACGGGTGACGATCGCCGATTCCCGCCCCAGCTCCGCCGTCAGCCAGTCGCCCGCCGTGGGAAGCTCGCTGACATGGCCGACGCAGAGCCAGCGCCCGCTTAGCATCTCCATATCGCGCGCGAAGATGCCGGGGTCGCTGTAGAAGGCTTGGCCGAGGCTGTGGCCCGGTTTGTAGGCTGCGAGCAGGGCCGCGATATTCATGAGCGAGCGGTTTCCAGGGATACCCGCAATGACAATGGATTTCGGCGGGCGTCGATGGTTGTAAGTAGCAACTATCGGGGTTAGAGCAAGGTTTCTTCTACGTCATTGCGAGCTCAGCGAAGCAATCCAGAGTCCCGAGCGCCGACAGTTCTGGATTGGTTCGTCGCTGCGCTCCACGCAATGACGTTGGGGTTTGGGGCGGGACAACAAGAACGGCATCGGAGGCGGCGATGGGCGAGGGGGCAAGCGAGGCCGATGCGGCGTTCCGCCTGGATGGCAGGACTTGCCTCGTCACCGGCGGAACGCGGGGCATTGGGGCGGCGATTGCGCGGGAATTTGCGGCTGCGGGCGCGCGGGTGATCCTCACCGGACGGAACGCGGCGCAGGCGCAAGCGGTTGCCGAGGGCATCGGCGGCGGCGCGGTCGGTGTGGGCTATGACGCCGGCGCGGCGGGCGCCTCGGCGGCGCTGGCGGAGTGGGTGAAGGGCGCGGTCGGGCGGCTGGATGTTCTGGTCAATAATGCGGCGATACTGAAGCCCCATTTCATCGCCAAGCTGACCGAGGCCGAGTTCGATCAGCTGTTCCAGGTCAATGTGAAGGCGGCGCTGTTTCTCAGCCAGGCGGTGCGGGTTCTGCTGGCCGAAAGCGGGCATGGGGCGATCGTCAATATCACCGCCGCTGGCGCGCATGTGCCGATGGTGGGCATCGGGGCCTATAGCGCCAGCAAGGCGGCGGTCATCAACCTGACCCATACGCTGGCCAAGGAATGGGCGGCCGAAGGGATCAGGGTGAATGCTCTGACGCCGGGGTCCATTGAGACCGATATGATCATGCCGCGCGACCAGGAGAAGCGGGAGCGGTTCGTGAAGGATATGGCGGGCCTGAACCCGACGGGCAGGCTGGGTCAGCCGATCGACATCGCCCGGGCGGCGCGGTTCCTGGCCAGCGATGCGGCCTCATTCGTGACCGGCCAGACGCTGATCGTCGACGGCGGGCTGCTGGCATGAGTAAGATGGCTCCGCCTTATCCTGAAGGCCGCGATATCCTCAAGGGCAAGACCGTGCTGGTCACGGCCTCGGCCGGCACGGGCATCGGATATGCCACGGCCAAGCGCTGCGCGGAGGAGGGGGCGACGGTCATGCTCTCGGACATTCACGCGACCCGCCTTCAAACTTATGCCGACCGGCTGGAGGACGAGATCGGGCGCAGGGTCCATCGGGCGCTCTGCAATGTGACGGTGCAGGATGAAGTCGACGGGCTGATCCGCGCCGTGGTGGCGCAGATGGGACGGCTGGACGTGCTGGTCAATAATGCCGGGCTGGGCGGGACCTATTCGGTGGTCGATACGACGGACGAACAATGGGCCGGGATTTTGGCAACGAACCTGACCGGCACCTTCCGCTGCGTGCGGGCAGCGCTGCCGGTGATGATCGGTCAGGGCGGCGGGGTGATCGTCAATATGTCCTCGATCTGCGCCTGGCGGGCGGAGGCCGGGCAATCGGCCTATGCCGCGTCGAAGGCCGGGATTCTCGCCTTTACCCGCTGCGCGGCGATGGAGGCGGCGCCGCACGGGGTGCGGATCAATGCGGTGGTGCCGAGCCTCGCGCTGCATCCCTATCTGGAGAAGGTGACCGACCGGTCGCATCTGGCGCGGCTGATCGCGGAGAACGAGGCCTTCGGGCGGGCGGCGGAACCCTGGGAGGTGGCCAACGCCATCGTGTTTCTGGCATCGGATTATGCGAGCTATATGACCGGAGAGGCGCTGTCGGTCAGTTGCAGACGGGCGTGAGGGGAGCGGGATGAGCAAGCTATTGTCCGACGACATCAAGAGGCTGATCGATGCGCCGAATTTCGCGCATCTGTCCACGCTGATGGAGGATGGCTGGCCGAAGGCCGAGCCGGTATGGGTGGGGCGGGACGGCGAGCGGATTATCGTCTGCACCGACCGCAAGTCGATCAAAGCCATCAATATCGACCGCGACCCCCGGGTGGCGCTCTCGATCACCGATTATGAGAATCCCTATGAGCAGGTTCTGATCCGCGGCCGGGTGGTCGAGGCGCGGGATGACAACGCCCTCGCCATCATGGACGCGCTGTCGCAGAAATATCTGGGCGTGCCGTTTCCCCGGCGCAAATGGTCCAGCCGGGTCGCGTACTTTATCGAACCGACCCTCGCCCGTTATTACAAATCACCATTACAGCACACGCCCCCTAAAGGAGCTTAGGATGACCGTTACCTGCACGATCGAAAATAATATCGCCGAAGTGACGATGCATAACCCGCCGGTGAATGCGATCACGGTGGGCGATACCTGGAAGATCTACGAGATCTTCACGGAGTTCAGCGCAAACGCCGACCTGCGCGCGGTGATTTTGACGGCGGAGGGCAAGGGCTTCAACGCCGGGATCGACATCAAGGAGATGCAGGCCAACAAGGCGGCGGGCGACGAGTGGAAGCTGATGACCAGCTCGGGCGAGGCCTGCTATCACGCTTTCCATGCGATCTATGAGACGCCGGTGCCGGTGATCGCCGCGGTCAATGATTTCTGCATGGGGCTGGGCGTCGGGCTGGTCGGCAGCTGCGATATTATCGTCGCCTCGACCAAGGCGAGGTTCGGGCTGCCGGAGGTCGACAACGGGGCGCTGGGCTGCGCCTCGCACCTGGCCAAGCTGGTCCCGCCGATGAAGCTGCGCGAGATGTCGCTGACCTGCAAGCCGGCGACGGCGGCGGAGCTGCACGCCTGGGGCTCGGTCGCGTATCTCACCGAGCCGGAGGATCTGATGCCCAAGGCGCGGGAGCTGGCGAAGATGCTGTCGGCCAAGCCGGCGGCGGCGGTCAAGTTCGCCAAGGCGGCGCTCAACCATATCGACGTACATGAGATGCATTCGAACTATCGGCTGGAGCAGGGCTATACCTATCAGCTGAACATCATGGGCGAGGGCAGCAAACAGCGGAACGCCTTCGTCGAGGGCACCCGCCTCATTACGCGCGGGTGATGGTCATGATTCTGGCCGGGAAGGTTGCGCTGATCACCGGGGCTGCGCGCGGGATCGGGGCCGCGTCTGCGCGGTTGATTGGGGGTGAGGGCGCCCATGTCGTGGTGGCCGACCGGCGGGAGGATGAGGCCAAGGCGGTCGTCGCCGAGCTGAACGCCGCGCGCCCTGGCTCGGCGCTGTTCGTGTCGCTGGACGTGACCGACGAAGCCGAGTGGCAGGCCGCCATCCACACCGCCGAGACCGCCTTCGGCCCGATCGATGTGCTGGTCAACAACGCTGGCATCATCCGGGTTGCGCCGATCGAGCAGATGACGCTCGAGAATTTCCGCAAGGTGATCGAGACCAACCTGGTCGGCACATTTCTGGGAATCAAATGCGGCGCGGAATCGCTGAAAAGGGCCGGCGGCGGGGCTATCGTCAATTTCTCCTCGGTCCAGGGAATGGAGGGGCGGCAAGGCTTCAGCGCCTATTCCGCCTCGAAATTCGGCATCCGGGGTCTGTCGAAAAGTGCGGCGATCGAGCTTGGGCCTCACAATATCCGGGTCAATACGGTGGTACCCGGACCGACCAAGACCAAGATGATCGAACGCCCCGGCTGGGCAGATGAGGACTATGACAGGATGTACGGCAAATATCCGCTGGGCCGCATGGCCAATGCCGAGGAAATCGCCCGGATGGTACTGTTCCTGGCCTCCGACCAGTCGTCCTTCTGCACCGGCGGCGATTATGTCGTCGACGGCGGGACCCTGGCCGGCAAGCCGCGGGACTAAAGGTCGGGCAGGCGGAAGGGCAGGTTGGTATCCTGCAGCCCGCCGTCGATATTCAGCACCGCACCGGTCGCATAACAGCCGTTGGAGCAGAAATAGAGGACCGCCAGCCCGACACCCTCAGGCGTTCCGTGGGTTTTGAGCGGCGTCAGCGCATGGAGCTTCTCCCGGAAGGCAGGGTCCATGTCGTACATATTCTGCAATGCGGGCGTCAGAACGGCGCCCAGCGAGACGCAATTGACCCTGATCTTAGGGGCCAGTTCCTGCGCCAGCCCGCGGGTTAGCTGCTCGACGCCGGCCTTGGCGACGCCATAGGCCAGCATGCCGCGGATGCCGATCCGCGCCGCGCCAGAGGAGACATTGACGATCGACCCGCTGCCCGCCTTGGCCATAAAGGGCGTTGCCGCCTGGGAGAGCAGGAAGGCCGAGGTCGTGTTCCAGTCGAAATGGAACTTGAATTCCTCCTCCGATATATCGAGGAACGGTCGGAATTCATTGCCGCCGGCGTTGTTGATGACGATATCGATTCGGCCAAAACGCGCCATCGTATCGGCCGTCAGCTTGACCAGATCGTCTTTCTCCATCACGTCGGCGACGAGCGCGATGGCCTTGCCGCCGGCGGTTTCGATGAAGCTGACCGTCTCGTCGATCTCGTTCTTCGACCGCGCGCTGCAGACGATTGTGGCGCCGGCTTCGGCCAGAACGGTCGCGATGCCGCGCCCGACACCGCGCCCGGCCCCGGTGATGATCGCGACCTGTCCGTCCAGGCGTTGGTCTTTCAGTCCCATCTCGTTTTTCCCTTGGTCGTTTGGCTTACAGGCCCCGGAAGGCGCCTTGGCCCGCGATGATCGGCAGATCGAGGAATGTCTTCACGCCCGGCGCAGCCTTGAAGACGAAGGGTATGGCGTTGACCGCATGAGTCGCGGTGGCGACCAAAGCCGCTTCCTCCGCGCCCTTCAGATAATCCGGGCTGTCGGGGTCGAAGCTGGCGCAGGTTGCGACGGTGCAGCGGATCGACGGTGTGCCCTCGATCATGATCGTCCATTCCACCAGCTTGCTGTTGCTCACCGACCATTGCGGCTCGAGTTCGGCAGTCACTTTCCAGAATGTCGAAAGCTCGATCCGGGGCTCGCCGCCCACGACCCCGACCCAGCGGAATAGCCGGCAGCCGACTGTGCCTGGCTCGATCGTCCGGCCGTTATCGAGGGTGACGCGGACTTTCGATGTCGCGACCTCGTGTCGTTCCTCAATCCGGTCGAGCGCGACCCCCAGATGGTCGGCGATCATCGAGATCGATTCGCTGAAATAGGCGGTCATGCCCTTCAGAAATCCGTCGGCATTCAGCGCATCCGCCGGGCTTTTGCCGAAGCCGATATGATCCAGCATGATCTCGGGCGCGGTCGAAGCGTAATGATTGACATCCGAGACTTCGCGGACCGTGATTTTTTTCGCACGATGAACCAATCCCGAGAGCGTCAGGGGCAGAACCTCGCTCATGAAGGCTGGGTTGACGCCGGACCCATGGAATGTTGCGCCGCCCGCCATTCCGGCATCGTTCAGCTTGTCGTAGACGCCGGGCCCGTAGAACTGGGGATATACGTTGCTGGCAGTCGTAATGACATTCGCCCCGGCTTTCAGCAGTTGGGCTATCTCGTCATAGTCGGCGACCATCGGGCAATAGATGACGTTGTCGCCCTTTGAGATCGCCGGTTCTTTGGTTGCAGTGATACCAGTTTCGGCCAGGCCGCACAGCGCCCCGGCATCAGATCCGACTTTGGCGTCGCCATAGACCTTGACCCCGACGAGCGTGAACTCGGGGTTCTTCAGCACCTCGCGCAGCGCAAGCTTGCCGACGCTGCCCGTTCCCCATTGGACGACCCGGTAAGCCATTAGAGGTGAACCGCAGCCTTCGCCGCGATCAGCGGCAGGTCCAGCGTCGTCTTGAATCCTGGGGAGGCTTCGCAAACCTCGGGGATGGCGTTCATCACCAAAGCCGCCGTCCAGATCAAGCCCAACTCAGCCGGGCGATCACCGATCGGCTCGAATACGCAGCGCACGCCGGGGTCGCCGTCGATCTCGACGATATAGGTCAGTCCCTTCATCGGCTGGTTCCACGCGGGTTCAAGCTTTTCGGCCATGCGCCAATAGGTCTTGAACTCAATGACGGTGCGGTCGCCGACCAGCGCTTCGTAGTTGAAATGCTGGCCGCCGACATGGCCCTTTTTGATCAGCCCTGGCGTCGTGTAGCTGTCCTCGGTGGTCAGGGCATATTCGTGGCTGGTTCGGAAGCTCTCGATCTCGAAGCCGAGGCCGGCCGCCAGCATCTGCATCGATTCCTTGAAGATCGTGCTCATGGTCTTGAGCAGCGGCGGCGGCGTTTTTGCTGCGGTTTCCCCGTCCATGTTGAAGCCAAGATAGCCGAAGATCAGGTCGGGGCTTTCCGTCATGTCGGCCATGCTGACCAGTTCATAGACCGTCACTTTATTGATGTTGCGGCAAAGCGCCGACAGCACCAGCGGGACGCGGTCGCCGGCAAAGCCGGGATGGATTCCGGCTGCATACATAGTCGATTTGCCCTTGGCGCAGGCGGCGTTGATACGGTCCAGCACCGCCTGATCCTTGAGGAATACGAAACCGGAGGGAGTGATCAGGTCTTTGCCCGAGGCCAGGATGGCGCAGATATCGTCGAGATCGACGATCAGCGGCGTGTAGAGGACGATGTCTGCGTCGGCGTCATAGACAGCCTGCTTATCCTTGCTCGCCTTGACGCCGATGGCCTTGCCATGGGCGATTTCGCCGACATCCTGGCCGTCCTTGGCGTCGGAGAAGACGCGCGCCCCGACCTGCCTGAGATGGGGAGATTCGATAGTGCGCTGGATGCAATATTTGCCGACTGCGCCGGTTCCCCATTGGATGACGCGAAAAGGCGGATTTCGTTTAGCCATGGTTCCCTCCCATTATAATTTGACCCGCTGTCGTTGGGCCGGTTGTTATTTGGCGAACCATTCGCCGCCGTTGCACGATATGGCCTGGCCGGTGACCGTGCGCGCCAGATCGGAGACCAGGAAGAGCACTGTGCCAGCACATTCCTTTGGCGTCGGGACGTATCGAAGCGGGAGATTCGCGTCGTAATATTCTTCCATATACTGCTCGATCGACTGGCCTTTCTGATTCGCCATCGCCTGGAACCAGGGGCGCACGTTGTTCCCGTCGATCACGCCCATATGCGCGCTGTTGCAGCGAATGCCGTAGCGTCCATTTTCCAGAGCGATCGAGCGTACCAGGCTGGCGAGCGCCGCCTTCGACGCCGCATAGGCGGACAGTCCTTGAGGCGCACGGTTGTTGGCGGCGCCGGAATTGACGAAGACGATTCGGCCATCGCCCTTCGCCTTCATCGACGGCAGGCATGCCTGATACAGATGGAGCGCACCGAACAGGTTGGTCTCCATCACCTTGCGCCAATGATCGGGGTCGGCGTCTTCCACCGATGACCAATCGCCCGGATCGTGCCCGTTTTGAACCAGAATATCGACTCCACCGAAGCGGTCGATTGCAGAATCGACCAGCGCACGGCACGACCCGCGGTCGGTTAGGTCCGTGCGTTGGGCAATGACCTCGCCCCCTGCTGTCCGGATTTCCGCCGCAACACTTTCCAATTGGTCGGCGCTGCGCGCGCCAATGGCCAGTTTGGCGCCGTTGGCGGCCAAGCCCAGCGCGATTTCGCGGCCGAGTCCCGGCCCGATACCGGTCACGACAGCGACTTTCCCCGGGGACAAAAGCTGCATCATTTCACTCGCAATGTTTTTTCTTGACCCCGAGGGTTTATCATGGCGTCTAATAGTAAGGGTGATCCGACAATTGTGAAAAACGGCTTTTCTCCAGTGAAAGCCGAAGTGCCGGACGACTTATGGGGAGGACGCGATGCTCGAGACGGTCGCCTCGATCAAGACGCCGACCAGCACCATCGAGGTGCTGCGCGCCGACTGGCCGCGCCCGGTCGAGCTCACCTGGCACGATCCACGCGCCGTACTCACTATGCTGTTTCGGCCCACCGATTATGAGATCGAGGGGCGTTATCCCTTGGGAACCGCAGCCAAGCGGCTCGACCGGATCGGCAACGTGTTCTTCATACCGCCAAACGCCGAGCTGTACGGATGGGGTACGGGCGGGGAGATCAGGGCGGTGCGCTGCCTGTTCGAGCCGGGATTCTACGAGCGCACAGTCGGCCGGGCCGACAGGATGACCCAGACACAGCTGCATCGCACGCTCGACCTCCAAGGCACGCTGCTGCCGACGCTCATGACGCGGCTCATGGACGAGGCGCTGTCGCCCGGTCTGGCATCGGTCGCACTGTCGGAGGGGATCGCCACGGCGCTTCTTATCGAATGCGGACGTCGCGTCTCCGGACTGTCCGAGGAACGGCCGCGCAAGGCCGCGCTTTCGCCCCGTCAGCATCGGATTATCGAGGACTACATTGCGAGTTTGGAATACGAGGCCCCTAGCGTGGCGTCGCTAGCGGCGCTTTGTGGGCTTAGCGAGCGCTATTTTTGCCAGCTTTTCCGCGACGAGATGGGGCAGAGTGCAGGCAAGTATCTGAAGGCGGTGCAGATCGGCCGGGCCCAGAATTATCTGTTCAACACCGACCTGCCACTCAAGGAGATCGCATTTCGCCTCGGCTTCGCCAACGCCGCCAATTTCTCCGCCGCCTTCCGCGCCGTCTTCCACTTGCCGCCGCTTGCCTTCAAGCGGCAGTACGCGGCAGCGGGCGGTTTCTTGAAACGCAGCGCCTGAGCGGCAGGATTTGCTTCGCCGGCGCTACACATTGCGCGCCATCACCGGTCCGAGTGTCCATGGATGACAGCTAGGAAGTCGGCCCTCCGTCATAGACGATCTGGACGCGGCGGTTCT
>PLTD01000166.1 GCA_003165335.1 Rhodospirillales bacterium
TGATTCAAATCAAAGCATCACTGGTCAAATCGGAGCGGTAATGGCAGTCTCCAACGGGGTTCCGCGAGTAGATCAATGACAGTCCATAAAATACTAACTCCGTTGGCCCTCTGCTTGGCATTCTCTGCCTGCGTTTCGGACCATGAACGCACCAAAGAAGCTGAATTGCGGGGCAAGGCAGTCGCAGAGAAATGGTGCTCGGAATGTCACCGTGTGTCTGTGGATCAACCGAGTGGCGCGCGAGCAGGCCATATGCTGCCGCAATCCGTCGGCGCCCCCAGTTTTATGGCGATAGCCGATATGCCCAATGTCGATCGTACCTATCTGAACGGACTATCGTCTGAGTTCTTCAACCCGATGCCGGCGTTCCGCCTGGCGCCCCAAGACCACGAAGACGTGATTACCTATATTCTGTCGCTCAAGGGACAGTTGAAAGGCGAATGACCGCACTGGGGTTTCTCAATGGTTTGGCCACCCAAATCGCACTTTCAGGCGATGGTTCTTTGGACCCTGCTCCTGTGTTGGCCCGCGCTTGCAGACAGCGAGAGCGCACTGGCTGCGGCACGCGCAGCACAGGACCAGGGCCGAACAGAAGACGCGATCCATCTCTATAGCGACCTGCTTGCCGCCGGCGACCTGAGCCCGGCCAATCGCGCTCTGGCCATAAATAGCCGTGGAATCGCCTACAAGGACGAGAAGCGATTCGCTGAGGCGATTGCCGACTTCGACACGTCTATCAAACTCAAGCCAGACTATCCTGAAGCCTATAACAACCGTGGAATTGTGGAGCGAGATCTTGGCCGGTTAGGCGATGCAATTGCGGACTACACATCCGCCATCGGTTTTAAACCGGATTTTGCAGAGGCCTATAGCAATCGCGGCAACGCCTATCGTGCGAGCGGCAAGCTGGACGACGCCATGAGCGATTACGCGATATGCATAAAGCTGAAGCCCGATTATGCCGACGTATACAATAATCGCGGAAACGCGTTCGCCCAGATGGGGCAATATGACGAAGCGATCCGGGATTACGGAACGGCGATCAAGCTCTCCCCCGGGATTGCGGACTTCTATTTCAACCGCGGAAACGCATTGGGTAACGCCAATCGACTGGATGAAGCCGTTGCGGATTATCGCGACGCGATCCGCATCAAACCCGATTTCCCAGAAGCCTATTTCAATCGCGCAAACGCCTATGCGGCAGGCCATCATTTTGACGAAGCCATCGCTGACTATGACTCCGCGCTTAAGCTGAAGCCAAATTTTCCCGCGGCTTTTTACAATCGCGCCTTCATTCAAGCCTTTGTGAAACGATCTCTACAGGCAACGGTCGAGTTAGAGAATGTAGCGATACTGTCCGTTCCCCGAGGAAAGCTGCGAGCCAGCGTAGCGACAATCGACCGCATACGCTGAACAACAGACCTCCGACATATACGTGATTCCACGTAGGGATAACTCCGAATATCGCCCCGTAACGAGCTTTTATACAAAGAGGCGTGTTCATTTAACGCCTGGATGGAGATCGTTATGGCTCGGAAAGCAACGGCTGAAGAACTGCAGGAAATCGAGCGGGCTGCCTATTCGATGATTGACAATCATGGAAGGCATGCGGCTGAAGTCGCATCGCGGCGGGCTCGCAACCTGGGTGACGATTCTATCGATGCCCGTGTGACCTGGGAGCGGATCCTGGTAACGATCTGCAAAATGCAGGGCGCACAGGTCAGCGCATATTCGTGAAAAGCCGGCCTGCGTGACTGCCTATCGGCACACGCCGGCCGCAATGGCTTCGAACCGGGCGCCGCGATCCTGGTCGGTCATGAGGTAACGCGGTATTGCCAACGGGTCGTCCCCCTGGCAAACCGCCCGCCGCTCGATCGAGAAGGCCGCGACATAACCCGCATCGCGAGCCGCATGCTCAAGGTCAGGGTCGTAAATGCCAAAGGGCCAGGCGATCATATCGACCTCATGTCCTACATGTGCGGCGAGAATCTTTTTAGATTTGACCAATTGCACCTGAACGAAAGCTGTATAATCCGCCGAAGTTAGCCGCTTTTTCTCCTGTTTGAAATTAGGGTGCCAGAAGGTGTGGGACTGAACGTCCACCAGACCGCTCGCAACCATCTCTGAAATCTGCTCCCAGGTCAGCGCATAGGATGCATTCGAGATTGCCGACGGGTAGATGAAAAGCGTGACCGGAAATCGATATTTCAAAATCAGCGGAAACAGTTCCGTATAGACCGTGCGATGTCCGTCATCGACCGTAATGACGACAGCGTGCCCGAGTGCAGCGTCGCCAAGCTTTGGAAGAGCCTCGACTAATGTTCGCAACGGAATAATCCGATAGCCATGGCTGTTCAGCCAATCGATATGTTGCTGAAATACCGGATTAGTCACCGTCATGCTGTCGGCCAAAGTTGGACCAAAGCGATGATAGGCAAGAATAGAAACGCCGGAATGCCGCGCATGATCAGGCTGATCGGCCCACGCCACCTGAATGGCAACGAAAAAGCCCGCTAGAGCGAAGGTCGCCAATCGAAGAATTCTGCCGGTTTTCATGTTCACTCTTTCAATCGATCGAAAACATAGGAAAAGGTCATACCGACCCTAGCGATATATCAGATATTTGGCGCGCGTTTCGCGGAACGCCTCTAGATCAGACCGCCAAAGGGCAGGGAGGTAACGCGGATCGATCCCGGCCTTGAGGGCCGAAAAGACGCGCACGGAGCCGATGAGTTGACGGGATCCGTCGATATCGAAACGATCCGGATAAAGCTTCTCAAGTGCCGCTGCCAGTTCGAGACCCAGGGACGCGGCGTCGTACCGGGCACGATCGGTCAGCGTCAGTCGAACACCATGGCAATCCTTGCCGGCATAGATATCGCCGGTCGGTGTAAAATCAGCCGGTTCGATGCGCAGACCTGGAATTGCGCGGGCGAAGAGGTAATCCGCCAGAACCTTACCGTCGATCCATGGAGCACCGGCCAGTTCGAAGGGCGTCGAGGTGCCGCGCCCGACGCTGACGTTCGCACCTTCCACGATACCAACACCCGAATAAAGCGTCGCCTCATCGGGTGTACGCAAATTA
This sequence comes from Rhodospirillales bacterium, assembly GCA_003165335.1. GTDB lineage: Bacteria > Pseudomonadota > Alphaproteobacteria > BOG-932 > Roseiterribacteraceae > BOG-932. The sequence continues at coordinate 3,086 of PLTD01000166.1, forward strand.
GGCGAGGGGGCAACCCAGGAAAGCCCGGTCTGATCAAACCACATGCCGCGCCGATAGCCCTGCATCGGAACAACGGTGAGTTTGGCGTGAATGGCACCTTCCGTATTGAACATGGACTCCATCTCGCCAAGCGTCATGCCCGGGCGAAGCGGCATGGGAAAATATCCGGTGAAAGATTTGAGAGCAGGGTCCAGAACCGGACCATCCGACAGATCAGCGTCGATAGGGTCCGGGCGATCGAGTATGAAAACCTCGATACCGTGCCGCGCAGCCTCCTCGAGCAAATAGGCAACCGTTGCGGGGTAGGTGAAAAAGCGCGTACCGGCATCCTGAAGATCGACCACGACGGCATCTAGCCCGGACAGAATTTCAGCTGTTGGACGACGGGTGCCGCCGTAGAGGCTGTAAATCGGCAATCCTGTCGTGCTGTCGCGTCCGTTCTCGATCTTGCCTTCCCGATCGGCCGTCAGCCCATGTTCCGGGGTAAATATGGAAACTAGCCGCACGCCCGGGGCATTCGCCAGACGATCGATGGTGCGAACACCGGCGCGATCCCTGCCGGCTTGGTTTGTCAGGAGGGCAACCCGCTTACCCAAGAGTGAGGAGAACCCTTTTGAACCCAGGACGTCGATACCCGGGAGGACATCTCGCGGGGGCGGAGGATTAAGTAATGTGGCAATGCGTTGACGCAGCGGCTTTGCGTCGCCGCGTCCATCAGGATGCAAGCGGCTAGTCAGAATGATGAGAAAGCGGTCGGACGCAGGATCGATCCAAAGGAGTGTCCCAGTGTATCCGGTATGCCCGTAGGAAGCCGGACCGAACGAAACATTCAATCCTGCCGCATAGGGTGAATCGATATCCCAACCCAATGCCCTGGTTATCCCATCGGGGAGGGAATTGGGAGCGATCATTCGCGCAATAGTTTCCGGTTTCAGTATTCCGTTCGCCTTGGGCCCGGCATGGCCCAGAAGCAATTCCGCAAATTTTGCAACGTCGTCTGCCGTCGAGAACAGCCCGGCATGGCCCGCGACACCGCCCATGCGGTGTGATGTCGGATCCTGGACCGTACCCCAGCGCAATTCGCCGTCCTGCCGGTCAGTGGGGACGATGCGGGCGAGTTGGGAGGCGGACGGTCTGAAAATGCTGTTCCGCATTCCGAGCGGCGCCAAAATATGGCGCTTGGCATAGACATCCAGGGGTTCGCCGCTAATTCGATGCACGAGTTCTCCCAGGGCGATGTAACCAACATCGCTGTAGAGGAACTTTCCACCGGGAGGGAAAGCCGGGACTTGGCTCTCGATTTGGCTGAGCGCGGCCTGTTCGCCGGACCAAGCGGGTTTAAGGTCGAGATCGGGCGGAAGGCCCGAAGTATGGGTCAATAGCTGACGGACCGTGATTGCCTGTTTTCCGGCGGCGGCGAATTCCGGCCAGTAGGCCGCAACCGGGCGATCGAGATCAATTTTTTCGGTTTGCACCAACTGCATTACCGCGGCTGCGGTTACGATCGGCTTGGTCAAAGACGCCAGATCGAAGATGGCGTCGAGCCGCATCGGTGTGCGTTCGGGAATGATCGAGCGCAGTCCGAAAGCACCGCGATAGACCGTGTGCCCATGTTCACCGACAAGAACAACGGCCCCCGGTATGTGACCGGAAGCGATTTCCTCGCCGACGATCCTGCCGATTTCGGAAAAGCCGGCTGCCGATGTGGCCTCAGGATCGGCAGCGACAGGACCGGCGATGCCTACGAGCAGGCAGAGGATACATCGTAGGCGGCGACCTGATTTGTCGTATCCTCCGGCGGTTCGCCACCTGAATCCGCTACGCCAATCTCGCTGTAATCGTTGCGTGCGTTCCACAGCATCCACCCGTCCGATCCGAAATCCTTTGACGCACGCACCTGCGCTGTAACCTCGTCCGCATCGAACACTCTGCGGTCGAAGGCGTAATCCTTAAACGCCTGGAGCCAGGGACGGAACCGCTTCGGCGAAATTCCGAGCCTTGTGCGCGCCCGCTCCAGCGATTGACGGACGATCTCATAAGGATGCGTCACCGGGTCCTTATAGCCGGGAATGCCGAACTTGAAGCCTGACGGATAGAGCATCGGCGACAGATAATCCGCCGAAGAAGCGATGCCGGCAAGCGTCTGGCCAATCCCGGTGTCGTCAAGGTTCCAGCACACATAACCGAAGAAATCGGCTGCCAGATAGACGTTGTAGGGCGTCAGACGCTTCTTGGCTTCGGCCAGAAAGCCGGCGATGGCTTCGACTCGTGCCGCCTGAGTTGGCTGCTTCGTGAGGCGCAAATGTTCGGCGGAATCGGGAAAACGGAGATAGTCGAACTGGATTTCGTCGAAGCCGGCGCGTGCCGCCTCGACCGCGATTGCGATATTATAGTCGCGCACTTCAGGCTGAAACGGGTCGGTCCAGGCCAGCTTCTCGCGGTCCCGAAACAACTCTCCGTTTTCGCGCTTTACCGCGAGGTCGGGGCGGGCAGTGGCGAGCGGGTTGTCCTTGAACACGACGATGCGCGCGATCGCGTAAATGCCCTGGTCGTGCAGCGATTTGGCAAGCGCCGCCAGGTCGGGGATCGAGGTCATACTCCGCGCGCCGATCGACGCCGCCAGGGGAATGGCGCTCGGATAGTCAATCAGGCCGCGGTCACCCTTGATGTCGATGACCAGTGCATTAACGTCGGTGGTATGGGGCAGAGCCAAGGCTGCATCGCGGATCGGCCTATAGCCGATCCCATAGACGGTGAGATAGACCGCTTTCGGCTCAAACGGTGTCAGGCGAACCGTGCCGGTCTTTTCCAGTTCGGCTCTAGTCACTGCGGCAGCACGATAACCCGGAGCACGAAACAATATCTGCGCATCCGAATCCGCGACCCGAAAAAGACCGCCGCCGTCGCTGAGGCGGGCTTCATCGCCGACCGTGACCGTGGCCGCGGCAATCGGCTGATTGGTCGCGGAGTCGATCACCTTACCTTCCGCCGCCGCCGCAATTCTCGATGCAGACAGGATGACAAGGCAGGCGGTTGCCCCTAAAGCCGGGAGCAACCGCCAACTGATGGCGTGTCGAAATATCACTGTGATATCCCATCCGACATTGGAGTTTAAGGGGCTTTGCGCAACTGCAAGATAAAGGCGATGACATCTTCGCCCTGGCTTTCGGAGAGATGCATATTGGGCATGGTCGGGTGAGCGCCATACAGGAACTCACGAAGCGCCACGTCCGACATGCCCCTGGTATTCGCAATCGACTGGAAATCCGGTGCATTCGTGAATTCTTTTGGCGATGCCTGGTCGGGGGATACGACATGACAGGTGCTGCAGGTGCCAAGCGCAAGGGCCTTCCCGGCAGACTTGTCGCCGGTTAAGGCTGCACTGCGCGCATTCTCAGGATACGCCGCCGGGTCGAGTGCGGTATTGAGGACGTAGGCCAGACGAACACCAGCTCGGCTCAATTGAAGGCCGACAGTCTCGACGCCTTTGGCGACATCGCTGTCGGGCAATACCAATTGCCCCTTGTCGTTAGGAGTCCCCGATATGCCGTAAGCCCGGTCCACACCAAGCTGATGGGCCTCCAATGCCCATAGTTGGGGCGTGCCGCTGGCCCAGAGATGCGCATCTGCGCCGGAGACCTTCGCGACCAGTTGGTCGGCAACCGCCTTGGGGTCAGGACCTATGGCGTCAACGTAGGCGACGTCCCAGTAATCGAAAAGATCACCCGGTGTGATCGAGCTGGCAGCGACCATGAGCGCCGCACCATGACTGTTGCTTTCGTCTGCAACGCGGAGAGGTTGGTGAATGTCGCCGACGAGATTGAGCAGGAATTTTAGCGCCGTCAGACGTTCGGCCGGGCCGGTCTTCGGGTCTGCAACTTCAGCCCAAAATTGGCTGACCTTATCAATCACGCAGGCTTTCGCAGGTCCTTGCGATGCCAGCGTCCCCGACGCCAAAGCCGGCTGGCCGAAGCATGCTTCAGGGATATTGGGGCGCGCGGCATTGATGTCGGCGAAATGCCAATCATGGGTCGCGTCGTAACGCGCCTTCGTCGTTTTCTTATCGCTGTCGGCGTATTTGTCTGCCCAAGTGGATTCGCTCGCAATGTCGTGCGCGGTAAGAGGATCTGTATCTGAGGCCAGCAAGGCCGACACCTTGTTCTTGGCCAAGGGCGACAAATAGTGCTCGGCAATCAGGGCAACCACCTTATGTCCTTCGTCGTCCCAAGCCAGAGCGTGCCCAGATGCACCCGCGAGTAATAATAGCGACAAGGCTGCAGTGGTGTATTTGCGCATCGCATTCCTCCCTTTTCGTGCCGAGTTCCGGTACTTGTGAGCCCGTGCGGATTGGGCGCAATGATCCACATCAAGTCGGGACTGCTGCTGGCCGCCCTCTGACGGTCTAGTGGGCAGCCAATGTCCCGAAATAGGTGACCAGATCCTCTATCTGTGACCGGTCAAGCTCCAACGGTGGCATCGGCGCATGAGGGTGGGTAAGAAATGCGCGAATAAAGCCGGGCTGCTGCTGGTTGCGTCGGGCAATCCATTGAAAGGTCGGCGCGGCGTCGCTGACCACCCCATTTGGAGAATGGCATTCCGCGCACCAGCGCTTTGCCAAGCCGGCGCCGCGCGCGGCATCTCCGACAGCCTTAATCGGATATTGCGTAGTCGACTGCGCTAACTGTCCGAAAGCCGGAACAGCGGCAGTCGTAACGGTCAGCGCCAGAAAAAATGCGGTGCGCATGATGCCCTCCAATTCACCGATGACTATGAGGGATTTGGATCCGCCTTGCCTTGCGCTGGATCAAAGACTTCTGGGGGCGCCCGGGTTTGAATGGCGCAATCGACAGGGAGGGTTCCATAAATGGCTTTGCGTTCATTGCTCGTTCCGATCACTGGGTTGGCTGGCGATAAAATCGTCCTTGATGCCGCTTACCATCTTGGGCGAACCTTCGAATCCCATATATCGGTATCTTGCATCCGCCCCGACCCGACCGACGTGGTCCGGTATGCCGTGGAATGGTCCTATCCGATCTTGATGGACGAGGCGGTCACCAGTGCGGAACGCCATTCCAAGGAAATCGAGCATAGGGCCCATAGGGTCTTCGATCTTTGGCGGCAAAACCATGATCTGCCGGTGGTCGATAGCCCAACCCCGGGCGGCGTAACGGTTTCCTGGCAAGAGCATATCGGCGCATCCGGCCCCGTCCTTGGCGACCTCGCTCGCTTTGCCGACCTAGTGATTATGCGCAATCTCGGTGAGAAGCCCGCAATCGAGGGTGACGCGATGCTTGAGTCGGTATTGATCGATGCAGGGCGACCGGTACTGCTGATTCCTGGGTCGCCGGTCGATACATTGTCGGGAACAGCCCTCATTGCCTGGGACGGCGGCCGCGAGTCGCTCCGCGCCATGAATGCCGCCCTGCCGCTTTTGGCCCGTATGGGGACGGTGCGAATCGTCACGGTCGACAGCGATGCCGGTACAAAGGCGGAAGAACTGGCCACATATCTGGCCTGGCAGGGCATAGCAGCCGACATCCATTTGGCAGAACGCGGAGCTGCAAACATCGGCGACGTGCTGTTGGAAGAAGCCCACCAGATCGGCGCCGGGCTTCTCGTGATGGGGGGCTATCATCACAGCCGGACCCGCGAGCTGCTTTTTGGCGGGACGACCCGACGCATAATTTCGGCCGCCAAAATTCCCGTCATGCTGGCGCATTAGGAATACCCTATTGAAAGTCACATTTCTGGGCGCGACGGGTACGGTCACCGGGTCGAAGTACCTGCTTGAGACAGGGCAACGCAAAATCCTTGTCGATTGCGGCCTATTTCAGGGTTTCAAGCAGTTGCGCCTGCGCAACTGGGAACCTCTGCCGTTAGACCCGCAAACCATCGACTTCGTCGTTCTGACCCATGCCCATATCGATCATTCGGGCTATCTGCCGCTGCTGGTACGCAACGGGTTCCGGGGCGAGGTGATTTGCACACCCGGCACGCAGGATCTTTGCGGCATCCTGCTTCCGGATTCGGCCTTCCTGCAGGAACAGGACGCGGATTTCGCCAACCGTTACGGCTTTTCCAAACATCACCCCGCGCTGCCGCTTTACACGCAGGCCGACGCTCAGGCTGCTCTGACGCGGCTGCGCGCAGTCGAATACGGGGTTGCCAAGGATTTGGGCGACGGGCTTTCGCTCACCTTCCGAAATGCCGGCCATATTATCGGCGCCGCTATGGCGATTATCACCGACGCAAAGACGACCGTCACCTTCTCGGGCGATCTCGGGCGGCCCAACGACCCGATCATGCGATCGCCGGAACCGATCGGCGATACCGATTTTCTGGTCGTCGAATCGACCTACGGCGACAGGAAACACGACACCCATGATGCCGGGGACATACTCGCCGAGATTATTAACCGAACAGCAGGCCGAGGCGGGACGGTGCTTATTCCGGCATTTGCCGTCGGCCGGGCACAAACGCTCCTCTATCTTGTGCGCCAGCTGAAATCGGGGGGCAAAATTCCGAACCTGCCGGTTTTTCTCGACAGCCCCATGGCTATCGACGCTAGCGAGATCCTTTACGAGCACCAGAAGGATCACCGCCTGAGCGCCGGGGATTGCCGATCGCTTCAGGGCGTGGCGCGGGAAGTCAGGTCGGCGGACGAGTCAAAAACGCTCGACCGCAATCATGTGCCCTCGATCATCATCTCGGCCAGCGGCATGGCGACCGGCGGGCGGGTCATCCACCACCTCAAGGTCTTTGCCCCGGACCCGCGCAACACTGTGCTGTTCACGGGATTCCAGGCGGGCGGAACGCGCGGCGCGGCGATGGTCGGCGGCGCGAAGCAAATCAAGATACACGGCGATTATGTTCCGGTACGGGCCGAGGTCATGAATCTCGGCATGCTCTCAGCGCATGCAGACGCGGACGAAATCATGGCGTGGCTCAAAACGGCGACCAAACCTCCGCGCACGGTATTTGTTACCCATGGGGAACCCGCGGCCGCCGACGCCCTGCGGCACAGGATTGAGGAAGAACTCGGCTGGATCTGCCGCGTACCCGCCTATCGTGATGAAGCCACGCTGGACTGAACGCCAGTGGTTGCTAATCAACCTTCGCCTTCGTCGTTTCTGTTAACTTTTCGGCGTCGCGAACAGCCAGGATGGTCTTCGGCAGACTAGCCGGATTGACGCTGATGGAATCGATGCCAAGCTCGGTGAGGTAGCGCGCGATTTCCGGATAGTTCGCAGGCGCCTCGCCGCAAATTCCGACATGCCGGTGATTGCGCTTCGCGCCTTGCACGGCAAGCCGCAGCATCTCCAACATTCCCGGATCACGTTCGTCGAAATCGAATGCAACGATCTCTGAATCGCGATCGACACCAAGGGTCAGCTGGGTCAGGTCGTTCGAACCGATCGAAAAGCCGTCGAACACTTCGGCGAAAGCATCGATCTGAATGACATTGTTCGGGATCTCGCACATTACAAAAATCTCGAGCCCGTCTTTGCCCCGCTTCAATCCATTTTCCGCCATCGCCGCGATCACGCCGCGCGCCTCGTCGACACGACGGCAGAAGGGAACCATAATGCGCAAATTGGTTAAGCCCATCACATCGCGGACACGCCGCAAAGCCTCGCATTCCAGAGCGAAACCGGCGGCGTAGGCCGGATGGGCATAGCGCGCAGCGCCGCGAAAGCCGAGCATTGGATTGGCCTCTTTGGGCTCAAACGCCGCCCCGCCGATCAGCTGAGCGTATTCGTTGGTCTTGAAGTCGGACAAGCGGATGATGACGGGGCGGGGGTAGAAAACGGCTGCAATCGTGCCTACACCTTCCGACAGATTCCGAACGAAATATTCCCTACCGGAAGCATCCGAGCGCGTTAAATGCGCGATCCGTGCGCGGTCCTTGAGCGACGCGACCCTGTCGGGAAAGGCCAGGGCCATCGGGTGGTGTGCCGCA
>PLTD01000042.1 GCA_003165335.1 Rhodospirillales bacterium
CTCAACCCCGGGGTTTCTCGCGAGGGACCTGATGATTGACCCCGTCGTGCACCGGAACCTCGTCGAAGTCGAAGGAGCTGATTCCCTCCAGACAGGCGACGTTGACGCCATATTGGTTGGGGTTGGATCGGCGCTGGTGGTGGGTATAGATGCCGCAGTTCGAGCAGAAACAATGCCTCGCCGACATGGTGTTGAATTGATAGAGGCTGAGCACGTCCGCGCCGGCGGTGATGGTGATCCCGTCCAATTCCGCCGAGACGGCGATGGCGCCCCGCATCCGGCAAAAGGAACAGGTGCATCGGCGCGCCGTGTGAAGGCCGTTTGTCAGTCTGACATGAAAACGGGCCCTCCCGCAGTGGCAAGCGCCGTCGATTTGTTCGTTATCCCGGTCCATCCGCGCACCCTTCTTTCGTCTCATCGGTCTCCTGTTTTTACATGGGTTCGGGGGCACTAAATCAGCAGCTATTATAGCGATCCTGGGGGATGGTATTCTGTCCGCTGAGTTTACGCACCCAACGACCTGCGCCTGTTCCCTGAACTCTTCCGGAGCATTCGATGACGACGCCTACCGCTCACCTGCCGAACGACGCCGACGTCCTCGTTTCGATGCTGCTTGATCCGCCCTTCACGCACGATCCTTACCCGGTTGCGTCCCGCCTGCGCGATGTCGCGCCTGTGCACCGAACCGATAGAGGCTTCTGGCTGGTTAGCGACGCGGCCTCGGTCGAGCAGGTTTACCGCTCGCCCACGATGCGCATCGGCTTCGGCGCCGCGCGGCAAGATCAGGACCCCCAGTTTGCAGACAGCCCCTCGCTGCAGCTTTTCAAGCGGATGCTGCCCTTCATGGACCCGCCGGATCACACCAGGGTGCGCCGCGTTCTCGCCCCCTATTTCACGCCGCGGGTGATGGCGGGCTTACGCCACTATGCCGAGGATCTGGTCGACCGGCTGCTCGACCGGTTGGCGGCCAATGGCGGCGGCGACCTTGTCTTTGATTTCGCCAACGACATTCCCGTCGCCGTCGTGTGCCATTTGCTGGGGGGCGTGGGTGAGGAAGATCAGATTCTATGCCGCGATTGGGCGGAAGGTCTGGTCGAAGGCGTGCATCCGGAATGCACTGCCGACATGCTGCGCAAGGCGGATGCCGCGGCGGTCGCGTTCGGCGCCTATGCCGAGCGTCTGATTGCAGGCAAGGACGGCTCGACCGACGATCTGGTCAGCTGCCTGGTGCGTGAGCACGCGGCCGGCACTCTCGACATGCAGGAGTTGGTGGGCACGGTCACCACGCTCATCGGGGCGGCGTTCCACAACACGCGCAATCATATCGCCTCGGGGATTTATGAATTGCTGCGCCATCCGGATCAGCTTGCCGTGCTGCAGGGCAACCCAGATCTTGCGCCCCAGGCAGCGGAGGAATTGCTGCGCTTCGATCCGCCCGTGCAGATGACGATTCCCAGGATCACGACGACCGATATCGTCATGGGCGATGTGAAGATCGGCCCCGGTGAACTCGTCGCCGGGTTGATCAGCGGCGCCAATCGCGACCCTGCGCGTTACGCCGAGCCGGATCGGCTCGATATCCAGCGCGACGACGGCGGGTCGATCTCCTTCGCCTCGGGCATTCATTCCTGCCTCGGCATCCTCATGGCCCGGATGGAAGCGCAGATCGCCATCGGCCGGTTCGTTCAGCGGTTTCCTACCGCACGCCTGATCGACGAAACCCCCGAAATCGAACCCAGCGCCCAGCCGCTGACCCGGGGCTATAAGCAGGTGCGGGTTGCGCTTCCTCGTCAGATAGGATGAGAGGCCATTATGGCGCAGGCTGACAATCAGGGCCGGCTGGAGAAATCGATTGCCCTTTGGCGGGGTTTTCTCGGGCGTTGTCCGGCCTGCGGCAAGGGCAAGCTTTTCAAATCCTACCTGGCGCAGAACGATTTCTGTCCCGTCTGCGGCGAGGATCTCTCAAAGTTCCACGCCGATGACGGCCCGGCATGGTTTGTCATGGTACTGACCGGGGCCATCGTCGTATCGGCGACGATCTATCTTGCGTTGCACGACGTGATGCCTGGCTGGGCGGTGATCGCCTTCTTGCTTGTCCTGGCCGTCGGGGTGACGCTTCTAATGTTGCCGCGGGCAAAGGGAATCTTCATTGCCATCTTATGGCGCCTTGCAAGGGAGCAAGCTCCTTCTCCCTAGTCACTTACTCTTAGGCCAGCTGTTTCAACCTGACCCGTGCGGCGTCGGACAGGAACCGGGAGCGGTTCTTAGACACGCGGTCTATCTGCTCCAGCAGGTCGGCCGGGATGGTGACATTGACGCGGACGACACGCGTCTGCTCGGTCGGAACATCGACCATGAATGCGACCGCATCATGAGAGGCCGGGTCCGAATGGATATCGTCGAGCGTGGATGGCGCAGGCAGAGGCTTTCCATCCTCGGCCATGCCTTCGACGTGTAGGCGCAAGGCTTCCTCGGCGAACCGACCCGCTTCTTCCAGTGTCGATCCGGCGGTGACACAACCGGGAAAGTCGGGGAACTCCACCCCGAAATCGCTGTCGGCGTCCTTGCGCAGCAGGGCGATGTATCTGGTCATGTCTGCCTCAGCTCGATCCCGGCCTGGCGCTCGATACTTTTGATCTTGCCGACCGGGAAATCCTTACGCGGGTGCGGAACAGTCACAAGGCCTGACTTAACGGGATGCTTGAACTGTGCGTGGCTTCCCTTGCGAGCCACTTCGGTCCAACCGTCCTGCTCCAAGGCGCGAATGATTTCGCGGCTATACGTGTGTATATAAATACACACTCATTGGAGTCAATTCTACCCCGCCGCATTGATCCCGCATTGCCGCCCGAAGAACGTCGATTCCCCAATACAGGTCCCCGTGGAATAGCCCATTGAGTCATAGGCGAGGTTTGAGGCACAGGCGCCCGCCGCGAACAAGCCGGAGATCGGCTTGCCACTTCCGCTCAGGACCTGGCCCTTCTCGTTCGTCTTCAATCCGCCCAGCGTAAAGCCCATGATGGGAGAGGTACCGAAGGTGCAGTCGATCGCGGCGAACGGCCCCTGAGTCAGGGGCTGAATCCATTTGCCATATTTGTGGAATTCCGGGTCCTGCCCCGCGGCTGCATGTTTGTTGTAATCGGCCAGCGTCTTCTGCAGCGACCCGGCCGGCAGCTTCAGCCCGGCCTCCATCTCCGCCACAGTTTCCCAGGCATCGATCAGCTCATGGGGAAATTCGCAGCGTTGAAAGATGGCGCTGTCGCAGATCAGATAGGCGATCTTGTCCGGCTGCTTCAGGCAGGCCGCGGTCGAGCGGCTGTGATAGCTGTCTTCGGCGATGAAGCGCTTGCCATCCTTGTTGACCAGAATCGCCTTCAGAAGGCTTTCCGGCGGATAGAAGGGCGAGGTTACGAAATAGCCGTCCATATGTTCAAGCGCGCCGCCCGCGCTGGCGCCCAGCTCATGCCCGACGCCCTGGATAAAGCCTGTGCCCAGCTTGCCGATCGTCTCGCTGGCGAACTCGGGGCAATATTCCTGAACCATCTCCTGGTTCATGCCGAAGCCGCCGGTGGCGACGACCACGCCCTTGTTGGCCCGCACGAAACGGTCTTCCTGGAACACGGTATAGCGCAGGCCGACGACGCGGCCCGATGGGTCGACGATCAGCTGCCGGGCATTGGCGTCATAGACGATGTGCGCACCGAGTTTGCCGGCCGTTGCGATCAGCCCCTCCATCAGAACCTGGCCGCCGCCGCCGGTCTCGCCCACGCCAACATGCTTGTCGTCCTTGCCCGGCATCTTATGGCCGCGCGGCGCCGGCTTGGCCTGGTCGCGGAAGGGCCAGACCAGCTCGTTGCCCGTCCAGGCCAGCGATTCTGCGCTGGAGTGCTCGTAATGCTTGTGCGGGTAATAACGGTCGTCGAAGGACGTTGCGTTGGCCTCGATCCAGTTGAAATGCTCGACCGAATTGTCGGCATAAAGCCGCACCTTCTTCGGGTCGGCCTCAGGACTCATCGCCTGGAGGTACTTGGCCATGTCCTCGGCCGTGTCTTCGATGCCGTTCAGCTTTTGCACGCGCGTGCCGCCGCCCAGATAGATGAAGCCACCCGACAGAGCAGTCGAGCCGCCGCCCGCCGATGCGCGTTCCAGCACCAGAACATCCGCCCCTGCCTTGCGCGCCTCGATCGCCGCGCCCGCCCCGGCCGCGCCCAGCCCGATGATCAGCACGTCCGTCGTCTCGTCGAACTTCTTCACATCGGCCAGCGCGATGGTCTTCGTAGACATGTCTTACTTCCCTCTTAACTCTGATCGCTCTCGATTAACCGCCAAGGCGCCAAGACGCCAAGGCATGAATCATTCGTTACACCCGCTCGACGAACGGCAGTATCTCCCGCTCGAACCGGCGCAGCTGTTCCCAGCCCTTTTCCGACGGTTGGCCTGAGATCAGCGGATGAAGGCTCAGATCCCCGTTCGGCCCGCGGCCGTTCACATAGGCCAGCCCCTCGTCGCGCCGCATGATCGGATAGGCGCCCGAGGCGCGCAACGCGGCCAGGTCGGGTGCGGCAAAGGCCTGGTTGGCGTCGCCGGCGCCGGCAATCCACGCCGCATAAGACCCGACCTCATGTTCGATATAGGGCGCCATCGCCGCCCATTCCCGGTCCGGGTCGTCGGTCACCACGAAGAACCCCGTGCCGATATCGCGGAACGGGCCTGGATCGCGGCCCAGCTTGATCGCCTCGTCGCGATAGAACGCATAATGACCTGCGTCGCCAGAATAAAAATGGTCGGCGATTCGCGCCGCGCGCCTTGCGGCGGCTTCCGACGATCCGCCCAGCCAGATCGGCGGATGCGGCTGCTGCAGCGGCGTCGGCCGCACCCGCACGCGCCGGCCGCGATAGGTAAATTCCTCGCCGGTCCAGGCTTGCTTGATCGCCGCGATGCCTTCTTCGACCAGCTTCACCCGCTCGCGCGGATCGACCCCGAACATCTCGAACTCGTGGCGCGCATAGCCCGCGCCGAATACCACCGTCACCCGCCCGCCGCTGACGATGTCCAGCACCGCCAGATCCTCGGCCAGCTTGATCGGGTCATACAGCGGCAGAATGATGAGACCAAAGCGCAGCTTGATCCGCTTCGTCCGCGCGGCGATGGCCGACGCCAACACGATCGGCGAGGGCAGATAACCGTCGTCGCTGCCGTGATGCTCGGAAAACTGGATGACGTCGAATCCCACGTCGTCGGCCCAGACGGCCATGTCGATTGCGGCCTTATAGAGCTCTGCCCTGGGCGTGCCCGGCTGCGGATTGCGCATGTCGAAGCGCAGGACAAGATTGGGCATGCTCGCGGAAATCCCCTGAAATATGCGCTATCGGCGCTTGGACCATAGTTTAAGTTGGAAACATTTAAAGTAAATGGTTTTATGGTCTCGCTCTGAATGAAACCTGCGGGGAAAACCCTGCAAATACAATGGGCGGGGAAGATGAACAAGATAGCTGCGGAAGCCGAACTGCTGGCGATCGAACAGATCAAACAGCTGAAGGCGCGCTATTTCCGCTGCATGGACGCGAAGGACTGGTCGGGATTTCTGGCCGTGTTCACGCCGGACGCGACGATCGACTCCAGCGAGGCCTATACGCCGACCGACCTCAACGGAAACCCCGTTCCCGTCGACGGCATGCCGTCGCCTCCGCCGAACCCGGCATGGCGCTCGAGCGATATCGCGGAATTCGTAGCCGACCTCGCCAACACGCTGACCGGTGTCGTCACGGTCCATCACGGCCATATGCCGGAAATCGCGCTTACCTCCGCCGCCACCGCGTCCGGCATCTGGTCGATGGAAGATATGCTGCGCTGGCCGATAGGTTCCCCGATCCGGGAGATGCACGGCTATGGTCATTATCGCGAAACCTATGAGCGTCTGGCCGACGGCTGGCGCATCAAATCCCTGAAACTGACGCGGCTGAGAGTGGACACAACGCCATGACGACACCAACAGACATCGCCGGCCTTCTCGACCTCACCGGTAAAGTCGCGATCGTCACCGGCGCGGCGAGCGGCATGGGCCGGGCGACAGCAGGGTATTTCGCGGCTGCCGGCGCCGGCGTCGTCGTCGCCGACATGAATGAAGCCGGTGCAGAGGCGGTCGCGGCCGACATCCGCGCGACCGGTGCCAAGGCGCTCGCAGTCACCGTGGACATCTCCGACGAGGCAGCCATCGTCCGCATGATGGAAAAGACCGTCGCCGAATTCGGCGGCATCGACATATTGGTCAACAACGCCGCCACTCAGCATCGCGCGCTGCTTGAGGATACGACTGTCGAATACTGGGATCGCGTTCAGGCAATCAACCTGCGCGGCCCGTTCCTGTGCCTGCGCGAGGCCGCCAAGGCTATGCGCGCCCAGGGACGTGGCGGCGTCATCGTCAATGTGGCCTCGACCAGCGCGGTCCATCCGGTCATGCGCGGCCTCACCGCCTATGCTTCCAGCAAGGCCGGGGTCACGGCCCTGACCCGCAATGCGGCGCTTGAGTTGGCCGACGCCGGTATCCGGGTCAATGCGGTTCTGCCAGGAGGTGTGATGACCGAAGGCGGCATGAGTTCTCGCGGCACCGTACCGGAAGGCCGCGCGATCCAGATGCCACCGCTGGGCCGCATCGGCGTGCCTGAGGATATCGCCGCGCTCATCCTGTTCTTGGCGGGGACGGGGGCCAGCTACATCACCGGTCAGACTTTCGTCGCCGATGGCGGCTTCCTGATCGGTTGAGTCTCTCCCCCGGCTCAAGGCATATAGGCGCCGCCGCTGACGCTGATCAGCTGGCCGGTTAGATATCCGGCGCGGTCAGAGGCCAGAAACAGCGCCAGATAGGCGATGTCCTCTGGCCGCCCGACGCGCGGAATCGGGATATCGCCCTTCTGCTCCAGCTCGCCGGTTGCCAGCCGGTCGTCATAATCCTCGGGCCTGCCCAGTTCCTTCAGCGCCGGCTTGTTCCACCAGCTGCCGGGGCCTTGGACATGCTCGCTGCTGTGCGGAACGATCCAGCCTGGCGAGATCGTGTTGACGCGCACACCCCGGCCGCCCCATTCCCAGGCAACGCCTCGGCCCAAGCTATTCACGAAGCCTTTCGCCGCGCCGTAATGGACATTGCCTTGGGCCGCCTGCCCCGATACGGAGGCGTTGGACGAAATATTGACGATGCTGCCCCGGCGTCGCGCCAGCATGCCCTTGCCGACCGCCAGGGTGCAATTCAGCACGCCGTCCATATTGACTGCGGCATTCCAGTCCCGCGTCGCATCGTCCAGATCCTCGATGGGCGCCAGCCGCGCGCCGCCGCCGGCACAATTCACCAGCACATCGATCGGCCCCAACGCGCGCTCGACCGCGGCCACCATCTCATCGACGCTGGCGCGGCTCGTCACATCGGCCTTCAGCGGAAAGATCTTGCCCGGCAGGCCCTGGGCCCGCGCCGCTTCGACAAGATGATCGCCAGAATCCTGGTCGACCGAGGCCACATTGGCGCCTTCGCGGGCGAATTCCAGCACCAGCCCGCGTCCGATGCCACCGCTGCCCCCGGTGATCACCACCGTCTTGCCCGATAATCCTAGGTCCATGATTTTCCCCTATGCCGCATCAGACCGCGAAGACATTGCCGGTGACGACCGGCCCGATGGTCCAATCGCCGTTCGGTGTGCGCTGGAACCCGCCCGCCGCCAACCCGCCGCCATCGACATGCACGGTGGTGCCTGTCACCCAGGCCGAAAGGTCCGTGGCAAGAAACACCGCGGCGCCCGCGCTGTCGCTCGGAAATCCGTAACGGCCAAGCGGAATGCAACGCGCTGAAATATCCCTGATTTCAGGCCGGATCATCGCCTGTACCGGCACCTGCTCGCTCTCGGTCGTCTCCGGCGCGATGGTGTTGACGCGAATCCCGTCGCCCGACAGCTCTATCGCCATAGCCTTGGTAAAGCCGGTGACACCATGCTTGAAGGTCGTATAGGCGATGTTATAGGGGCAGCCGCGGAAGCCTTCGATCGACGAAACATTGATGATGCTGCCGCCTTGTTTGCCCCGCTTGATCAGCGGGATGGCGGCTTTCGTGACAACGAAGAGATGTCTCAGGTTGATGTTATAGAGCGCATCCCACTCTTCTTCCTCCATCGTCTCCAATGTCTTGATGCAACCCAGATGGTGGCCGACGTTATTGACCAATATGTCGAGGCGCCCGAACCTCTCGTCGATCTGCCTGATCACCTCTGCAACATCCAACTTTTTTTGAACGTCGGCCTGAACGACAAGCGCATCGATTCCGCTCGCCTTGAACGCCGCTCGAAGCGGCGCGATCTTGTCGGGATCTATTTCCGCTATTGCGACCCGGGCGCCAAGCTCTCCGAAACTTTCGGCAATCGCACGGCCGATGCCGGCCCCGCCGCCCGTCACAAGCGCGACTTTTCCCTCAAGCGTAATCTTCATGACAATTTTCCCCGGCATGTCGTTTATCGATTATTGATCTGGCAGCAATGCTGCATACCGACAGCGAGTATCATCGAGACCGGCTGTCGGGTCCATGCAGTTTCAGCGGATTAGAAATAGGCGGGCACGTTGGTAAAGCCCCTCACATTCGGGCTGTGTGCCATCTTCAGGCCCGCTTCCTCGATCTCATAGTGTGGGATGCGCCTGAGCAGTTCCTCGAAAACGACCCTGATCTCCATACGCGCCAGCGCGGCCCCCAAACAGGAATGTAGCCCGAAGCCGAACGCCATATGGTCGCGTGACCCGCGCGCGATATCGAATTTGTCGGGGTTCGGAAATTTATCCTCGTCTCGATTGGCCGAGATGATGCACAGGCCGACACGCGATCCGGCCTTTATCGTTTTGCCGCGGATTTCGATGTCCTTTGCCACCATGCGACCGATGATCTGCGACGAGCCGTCCAGCCTCAGAACCTCTTCGATGGCCTTTTCCAGCAAGTCGGGTTTGTCCAGAAGCAGTTGCCGCTGATCGGGATTTTTCCAAAGATGATAGGCCATATTACCGATCAGCTTGGTCGTCGTTTCGTTCCCGGCAATCGCGAGCAAAATGCAGGTGCCGATGGCTTCGCTATGGCTCATCACGGCCTGTTGTTCGGCATTGATCAGCGCGCGCAATAGGCCACGGTCCTCATAGCCGCCCGCCGCCCGATGATGGTTGATGTGGGCGTCGAAATACTTTGCCAGCTCCATATAACCGGTCACATTCCGGTTCGAGACCTGGCTTTGCTTATCCTCCCGGAAAATCAGGTCATCCGCCCAGCCTCGCACTTTGTCCTGATCCGACGGCGGCACGCCGACCAGGGTGGAGACCACATCCATCGGCAGAAAGGCGCCCAGATCGGCCACGAAGTCCAACCGTCCTGTCTTCAGCGACGGCGCGATCAGGGAAACGGCCCGTTCCCGCGTGTAACCCTCAAGCCCAGCTACTTTTTCAGGTGTCATCAGCGGGGCGAAAATCTGACGCTGGCGCGTGTGATCCGGCGGATCGCTGGTAATGAACATCGGGAACGGAAAGGCTCCGCCCGAACTGTCATCGAGCGCCACACCGCCCTCACTTCGAAATGTTTTGAAGTCGCGGAAAGCCATCCGGACATCGTCCCACTTCGTCAGCAGCCAAAGGCGGCGCTCTTCATTGTAATAAACCGGGTCATGATCGCGCAGAGCCTTGTAATAAGGATAGGGATTCTCATGGAAAGCATGGTCGTACGGATCAAGGTGGACATTCGTCATGCGGGCTTCCTTGAGGTCTGTCCTGGCGGCTCGGTTCAGGTCTGAACATATGCCCACCCAGGCGTAGAACTTGCCTTTGCGGCTTTGTCTTGGCCGAAGCTTTTACGTCAATCGACCGTGCTGTAAAACAAACTGGATACCCGAAAATCGGCCCTACCCATTGAAAATGGACATAAAAAATTAAGTTGCAACGCAATTCTGTTGAGCGTTAGCTTCGTGTCTCGTATCGCTTGGCGGCTGTCTCATTCAGTCGAATGGATGACTGGGCGCGAGAATGGACGCGACGAATTTAGGGCGGCGGCATGGGGAAGCTCGGACGATCGATCGAGGATACTTCGACAATCGAAGCGGAGCTGTCTGTACCGGGAATGACCGTTCAGGTCGGAACTTACGACTGGGATCCGTCGACCGAAACCACTCAATGCCTGAGCGACCATACACTGGCTCTATTGCTCTCTCCGCGTCACCGCTATTCCCAGGGCAATTTCGCCACAACCGACAGCCGGGCAAGTTTCGGCGATATCGGCGATATGTTGTTTGTGCCTGCAGATACCCCGTTTCATTCCCGCTCATCGGGCGGACCAATCCGATTTGTACGCTGCTGTTATCAGCCCGCTTGGTTCGAGAACCTCACGGGTCTGGGCCATGAATGGTCTGCCGAAACTCTACGCAACTGCATCGATATAAGGGACGCACGCCTGCATGAAGCGATGATGCGCTTGGCACATGAAGTATTGGCCCCCGGATTCGGCGTCGAGGCCCTCGCGGTCGGGATCGGCATGATGACAGCGATCGATCTGGCGCGCCATATTCGCAGCCTCGGCCCCCAACCGGAAACCATCGCCGGCGGGCTGGCGCCTTGGCAATTGCGCAGAATAGTGAGCTACATCGATGGGCATCCCGGGGTCACCGGCAATGTTCAGGAGCTGGCCGCCCTCTGCGGCATAAGCTGCCGTCACTTGCGTCGGCTCTTCAAACACACGACGAAACAAACCCTCCATGCCTACGGCCGCGACGCCTGGGTGGCGAAAGCGAAATCTCTGCTGTGCGATACCGAACAGCCGCTCAAGGAAATCGCCTCGCTTATGGGTTTCAACGATCCGGGCAGCTTCTCGGCTGCGTTCAGGCGCGCGACAGGGGATGCGCCGAGGACATTCCGCCAGCAATTCGCCAAAGGCGGGTTTGTCGCCCGCGTCGCGCTGAAACCCGGTTTGCATCGCAAAGGCTGGCCTGAAAAGAATGTCTCCGGTGAAGCGAACACGCCGCGTTGAAGCCTCTGATTTGTCGAAGCTTTGACCCTGATACAGGCGGCAAATCCAGACTTTCGGACAGCCGGTTTTCACAATAAGAAACATTGCATTCAAAACGCAATTTCGTTGACTCCCCAATAGCGAGCTTCTGTAATCCCATCCCTATACAAGGCCGTGAAAAACACAGGCCGCAACAAGAACGTGGTTCCCAGCCGGCCATCGGGTGGGACGTCTGCAAAGTCGGACGTTAAGCCTTAAGGGAGGGTCAAAATGAACGCACGCAACCTCGCTATACTTCTGGGTTCGACAAGCTTTCTGGTGCTGGGCACCGGCGCCACGGCAGCTGCGCAAGACCAAAAAACATCCGC
>PLTD01000147.1 GCA_003165335.1 Rhodospirillales bacterium
GGTCTATTCCAACACCGGCGGTCAGGCCTCAAAGGCGACGCCCCTTGGCGCGGTTGCGAAATTTGCCTCGGCCGGCAAGCGCGTCGCCCGCAAGGACCTCGCCCTACAGGCGATCGCCTATGGAAACATCTATGTCGCCCAGGTGGCGATGGGCGCCAATCCGCAACAAACCCTCGACGCCTTTCGCGAGGCGGAGGCCTATGACGGCCCTTCGCTGATCCTCGCTTATTGCCATTGCATCGCCCATGGCATCGACATGCGGCAAGGCATGAATCAGCAAGATCTCGCCGTGGCGAGCGGCTATTGGCCGCTGTTTCGCTACAATCCAGCGATGCGCGCGGCAGGGGAGAAGCCGTTCCGTCTCGATTCGCCGCGGCCGACCATTCCGCTCAAGGACTATGCCTATAATGAGCTGCGCTATCGCGGGTTGGCGATGACGCGCCCCGCGGAAGCCGAGGAGCTGTTACGCCAAGCCCAGGCCGGTGTGACCGAAAAATATCGCAGCTACGAGGAGCTTTCGACCCTCGATCTTGGGCCGAGCGCGGCCAAACTGACCGCCTCGGTCGCAAAGACCTGAAGGCCCTGGCGGACTAAGGCGCCGAAGGAGGAGGATCGAAGTCATGGATTTGACGACGCGTTATCTTGGGCTTCGCCTGAGAAATCCCCTGGTTGCCGGCGCAGGACCACTTACCGGCGCGTTGGACACAATTCGGCGTCTGGAAGATTACGGAGCCGGCGCGATCGTGCTGCCCTCGATCTTCGAAGAGCAGATCGAGCATGAGGCGGAATTGCTCGAAAGCCTGATCGCGACGGGGGCGGATAGTCATCCGGAAGCAGTCGGCTATTTTCCTGCGTCGGTTTCCTATGATACCGGCCCCGGACCTTATCTCGACCTCGTGCGCCGTGCCACCGAGGCGGTCAGGATTCCGATCATCGCCAGTCTTAACGGCATCACCGATCATGGCTGGGTCGACTATGCCCGGCAGATCGAAGAGGCCGGTGCGAGCGCGCTCGAGCTCAATATCTATTTCATTCCGGCGGATATCGAGATGACAGGACGCGACGTCGAACGTCGCTATGTGGACATACTGAAAGCTGTAAAGCGTACTGTGAGAATTCCAGTCGCGGTCAAGCTCGGACCGTATTTCAGCGCGACCGGCCACATGGCGATGCAGCTCGAACAAGCCGGCGCCGACGGCTTGGTCCTGTTCAACAGGTTCTACCAGCCGGATATCGATCTCGGGCGGCTCGCACTGTTGTCGGACCTCGCGTTGAGCACGGCCGCTGAAATCCGCCTGCCGCTGCTCTGGATCGGTGTATTGGCGGGACGGCTCAAGGCGTCGCTCGCGGCAAGCACAGGTGTGGAGAGCGCAGACGAAATCGTGAAATATCTCCTTGCCGGCGCCGATGTCGTAATGACAACTTCGGCTCTACTGAGACACGGCGTTGAGTATATGAAAGTGCTGCGCGAAGGTCTTGAAAGCTGGCTGGCGATGCGCGAGATTGAGACGCTTGATTCACTGCGCGGACGCATGAGCCAGCGCAATGTCATGGATCCCACGGCCTTCGAGCGTGCAAACTATATCAAGATATTGCAGGGCCTCAGGTGAACGGATGGGCCTCTAAACCGGCCCGCCGAGCCGGAAGGGATCTTGCGCTCGCTGACGCTGCCGGCAACCCCCTGCTCCGGGTGGAACAATATGAGGGCTGGCCGGCGCGATATTGCCGCTTCGGCGGGGGAGTCTAATGGCTCGATCTGATCCAGAACGCGGCGGCGAGGCCGCCGGCCGCCAGCAGGCTGAGCCCGGCGACCGGAACCATGCTTACGCGGATGCCGGCAACGGACACCGTGTAGGCGGCTTTGAGAAGATTATTCGAGGCGGCGGCGATCAGGATCGCCACGGCTCCAACCAGAACAGGCAAGACGGGTGCACCGCCTCGAGCCAGGCTTAGGACGAAGGGATCGATGTCCGATACGCCGACAACCGCTGCCAGCAGTTCGATGCCGCCCGAACCGGGCCTGCTCTTTACCCATGTCGATGCAAGGGAGATCGCAATGAAAAGCGCCGCGAAGACAAAGGCGGTGCTGAGTTCCAAGGGGTTCGAGGGCGGTTCGCTCGCGGCCGCGGGCGACGCGGGTCCGTGAGCGCGCCTATACCAAAGCCCGGCCACGATGGCACCGAACGCCGACAGGAGTACGAGCGTCGGCGTCAACCCCAACGGCCAGTTGAACACGGCGACAATGGTAAGAAGGCGGAGATACATGACGGAAGTGGCCAAAATAATGCCGCTTTGCAGTTGGCGAAGGGCGACGGGCTCCGCCCCCGCGCGTCGGGCGAGAACCACGGTCGCGGCGGTCGATGAATACAGACCGCAGAGTACCGCGCTCCAAAGCACGCCGCCGGCGGGCGCTACATATCGCTGCAACAGATAGCTCGCATACGACACGGTGCACACCGCGAGCACGGCGAGCCAGACCTGATGCGGTGTGATTTCGGTGAAACGCGTAACCGGCTCGTTGGGAAGGAGCGGCAGCATCAGTCCGGTGAGGATCAGGAATTTCCCGGCCGTGACAATCTCGCCAAGCTCGATCCGCCGCGCGAAATCATGGAGCTTGGCGCGTGCGGTCAGCAGCAGTACGGCCGTGACGGTGACGCCCACCGCGACCAAGGCGGTTAGGACAGCGCCGCAGGTCCGAGCAAATAGGCCAGCAAGTTGCAGATCGGCACCATGAGCCCGACATTGGGCCGTCCTTCCGACGTCCATTTCCCCCGCGTGGAGCCAATACTAAATTCCGAGCCAGGTGTCGCGCCTGTAAAGCAGAGCGCCGCCCAAGCTCAATAACGGGAAGCTGCGTATCCCGCCTGGCCTGGCTTGACCGTCGCGCGCATAGAATTCCTCGAATGCCAGCCCGAAGAAAAATCCGAGGCCAAGCACCAGAAGCAAATTCATGATCGGCGAGGCCGCGAGCATCAAGCTATAACCTGCCAGGATTCGTTGGCACGGACGGTTGCCCGTTCCACAGCCAAAATCAAGAAGTTCTAACTTGCGCGTGCACGCCGGCTGGTACAAATGGAAGATGGGCATCTCCGCCTTTGGAGAATCTCGACGGGACATTAACAATAATTGAGGATTGGCTGATGGATAGTCGCGGTGACCAATTGGAACTAACATTCATCCCGGATCACCCAAAGGGGCCAGACCAACGAAGGGCGGCGAGATAGAAAATGCCTGAGAACCGAAAGACGTGGCTCGCGTGGTTAGCCTTCGGGATGGTTGGCGTTGTCGTTGTCATAGCTTTGCTTATAAAAATTGGCACCGTGGCATGGCCATCGCTACAAGTCGGTAACCCTCCATAATTCAAGCTGGCGGGATGGATATGGCCGGTCGTGGCCCAGCAGGTGATGTAGGAGGTATTGTCGGGGTAACTCGACAGGGCCGGCGTACATGGGTACCCGTCGCCGCAGGGATGAGGTTGCTATGCGGCCACGACGGCCACCGTCAGCACGATCCATCGCCCGTATGATGACGACCGATCGTCACCACATGTCAAAGACCGAGGCTCTCTTGGTCGCCGTAATTGAGACTGCGGCTCCTGCACTTGCTGTCGCGCGAGATCTCATGGACCGCTTTCACGCGATGATCCGGACGCGTAACACCGCAGCGCTGGATTCCTGGATCGGGGAAGCGCGGCAAAGTCTGCTGGCATCGCTCGCCACAAGTATCGCGGCAGATTACGACGCCGTTCGAAACGCCCTTAACGAGCCATGCTCGAACGGACAGACCGAAGGCCAGATCACCAATGAAGCGTCAAATGTACGGCCGCGCCAAGCTAGAACTCCTGCGTACGAGATTGCTCGGCGCGCCGTGACGAAACTCGTCATCTGCACCAAAAGTGATGAGCCGTCATTGATCGCGATTTTGGAGTTTTGAACGCAATCAGACCGGACAGAACAGTATTAGTGCCGAAAAACAGTTAGTGGCCACAGCATATGGCGCGGTTCTCGCGCGGCTGACCATGCGCTAGCAGGCTGTTGAAAAAGGTAGCGGCCATCGGCGGAGCATGATTCACTCGGAGGAAGTTTTCCGGCGAGGGTTGAGATGCGGGGATCTGACAAGCGGTCGGGCGAGCTGTTTTCGTATGTGAATCTGGAGGGTCGGGTTCGGCGGGACCATCCGCTACGGTCGATACGGGAGATAGCGAACGCGGCATTGGCGGATCTGTCAGGAGACTTTGCTGCGCTTTATTCGGGGATGGGAGGGCCCTCGATCGCGCCGGAGATGTTGCTTCGAGCGATGCTGTTGCAAGCATTCTATTCGGTGCGCTCGGAGCGTCAGCTGATGGAGCGGCTGGAGTTCGATCTTCTGTTCCGCTGGTTCGTCGGGCTCGGCGTCGACGCGCCGGTTTGGAATCATTCGGTGTTCTCGAAAAACCGGGACCGGCTCCTGGATGGGGAGATAGCGGCGAAGTTCCTGGCCGCCGTGCTGGCACAGCCGCGGGTGAAGAAGCTTTTGTCGACCGAGCACTTTTCTGTCGACGGAACGCTGATTGAGGCATGGGCCTCGCTGAAGAGCTTCAAGCCGAAGGACCCTGGGGAGGGGAATGCTGGAGAAGCTGGCGGTAGCCGAAACGTCGAAGCCGACTTCAAAGGGCAGAAGCGTTCGAACGAGACGCACCGAAGCACGACCGATCCCGACGCCATGCTCTATCGCAAGGGGCCGGGCATGGAGGCGAAACTTTGCTTCATTGGCCATGGGCTGATGGAAAACCGCTCGGGTTTGCTTGTCG
Organism: Rhodospirillales bacterium; assembly: GCA_003165335.1. GTDB lineage: Bacteria > Pseudomonadota > Alphaproteobacteria > BOG-932 > Roseiterribacteraceae > BOG-932. The sequence continues at coordinate 4,790 of PLTD01000147.1, forward strand.
ATTCTAGGCTGACGCGCGTCTCGGGACATGCCGAACGGCTTGCCGCGCTCGACATGATTCAAGCCTTCGCCGACCGTCCGGTCGCGATCACGCTCGGCGCTGACAAGGGTTACGACGCGGCGGACTTTGTCGAGGAACTGCGCACGCTGAACGTGCGCCCTCACGTGGCGCAGAACACGAATGGCCGGCGCTCGGCAATCGACAAACGGACTACCCGCCATCCTGGCTACGCTGCGAGCCAGCGCATCCGCAAGCGGATCGAGGAGACGTTCGGCTGGACCAAAACAATTGCGGGCATGCGCAAGACCAAGCTGCGTGGACTGCCCAAGGTTGATTGGGCCTTTACCTTCGCCGCGGCGGCCTACAACCTGATCCGTCTGCCCAAGCTCCTGGCCGCAACGTCGTGACAAAACGCGCTTCGAGCCTGGCTCGAGCATTCGCCGGGAAGTGGTGGATTACCGAAATGGATCAATGGGAAGACCTTGATCTCTTGGAACCCGCCCACATCACTTTCATCGGCAAGGATAGCGGCGCTCTCGTATTCGCCGCCGTCGAAGCCGATCTTGATGTCCGTTACGGCGCACGCGACGGCGCAGCTTGCGCGGAATTCTCGTGGGAAGGCTCCGACGACAATACCAACGCCAGCGGTCGAGGATGGGTGATGCTCGGCACCGCTGGCCGCCTCGTCGGACATATCTTTATCCACAAGGGCGATGATTCCGGCTTCGTCGGCGAACGCGAATAACTTCTTCAACAGCCTGCTAGTACTACTGAGTCATAAAAT
>PLTD01000192.1 GCA_003165335.1 Rhodospirillales bacterium
TCGTCGTCGAAGCCGTGCGTCATTTCGTGGCCGACGGTGCCGCCGGCGGTCGCGCCGAAATTTACCGCGTCGTCGAATTTGGGCGAGAAGAAGGGCGGCTGCAGGATGCCGGCCGGCAGGTTGATGTCGTTCATCTGTGGATCGTAATAGGCGTTGACGGTTGGCGGGCTCATATCCCATTCGCCGTGGTCGACCGGCTTGCCGATCTTGTTGAGTTCGCGCTGCAGTTCGAACGCGTCGGCCTGTGCGACGTCGCCCAGCATATCGCCGCGGGAGACCGTCATGGCGCTATAATCCCGCCAATGGTCGGGATAGCCGAGCTTCTTGCGCATCTGGCCAAGCTTGACCACCGCTTTCGCCTTCGTCTCGGTGCTCATCCAATCCAGCCCCCGCAAATCTGCATCGAAGGCCTGGGCGATGGCCTCGACCATTTGCTGTGTCTGGACCTTCGCCTCGGGCGGAAAGGCTTCTGCGACATAGGCCTTGCCCAGGTCCTCACCCAACGATTCGTCGACGACGTCGACGCAGCGCTTCCAGCGCGGTTTGTTTTGGGTGGCACCAGTCAGGCGTTTGCCGAAGAAAGCGAAATTTTCGTCGACCAAGGCTTTGGGCAGCCATGGCGCCGCCTCGGTGATCAATTGCCATTTCAAATAGGTCTTGAGATCGTCCAGGCCGATTTTGGCGACAACCGCCGCTTCGTTTCGGAAAAACTCTTTCTCGGTGACGTCGACCTGCTTGACCGGTGGCGCGCCGACTGCCGCGAAATAAACGGTCCAGTCGAAGCCGGGTGTCAGCCTGTCGAGTTCGGCCCGTTCCAGCCGGTGATAGGTCTGTTGCGGGTCGCGCCGCGCCACCTTGTCGAGCGCACCCTTGGCGAGCGCCGTTTCGACGGCGAGCACCGTCCGGGCGTGTCCCGACGCATCGGCGTCGCTATCGCCCGCCAGCACGAAGATATGTTTGATATGAAGCACGTAATCCTGGCGCAGCTTCACGCTGTCCGGGTCGCTTTTTAGGTAATAGTCGCGGTCGGGCAGACCCATGCCGCCTTCGTCGACGATGGCGATCTCGGATTCGGCATCCTTGGCGTCCTGGCCGGATCCGAAGCCGAACAGCGCACCAACGCCGGCACGGTGAAGGCCGCCGATCAAAGCCGGCAGCTGGTTTTTGTCGGTCAGCGCCGCAATCTTTTGGAGGCTGGGTTTTAGCGGGTTCAGGCCCAGTTTCTCTATCGCCGCCTCATCCATGCAGGAGGCATAAAAATCGCCGATCTTTTGCGTTTCGGGCGTCGGCTGGGCGGCGGCCTTTTCCAGGATGGCTCGCAGCTTTTCCTGGTTGCGCAGCATCAGTACGTGATCCAGCCCCCAACTCGATTCGTCTGCCGGGATCGGGTTGGCGTCGATCCAACCCCCGCAGGCATAGCGGAAGAAATTATCGCAAGGGTCGGTTTTCTGGTCCAGGTTCGAATGGTCGATCGCAGGGTCGTCGGCCGCTCGGACAGTTCCAGCGGACAAGCTGAAGGTCAGGAACAGCGCCAGCGCCAGATATTTTGTCCGATTGGCATTTAGATGAGTGGCAATGGTCATAGCGGAAAAACTTTCTGGCGAACGGCAAGTTCGAAGGTCATCAATGTGACGAAGGTACACCCGCTTGTCTCGGAAATCATCGATAGCTAAAGGCTTAGCGTCTAAGTAAAGCTCAACGTTCGAAACAAGACGCCTGGGGAAAATGAAATGCCGATCAAAGATGTGTCCGGACTCTCAATTCAGCAACTGGTGTCCTTGGATGGAAAGGTTGCCGTTGTTACCGGGGCCGCACGCGGTATCGGTTACGCGATCGCCAGGCGTTTGGCCGAAGCCGGAGCAATCGTTCTGATTGGAGATCTGGACGTGCCAGGTGCAGCAGCTGCGGCCGCGTCTATAACCAAGGATTTTGGTCACCCGGCTTTGGGTGTTTCGCTGAATGTGGCCGAGGAAGACAGTATCGTCGCTCTCGCTGAGAAAGCCGTCCTGGAATTCGGACGTCTGGATATTTGGGTGAATAATGCGGGCATCTTTCCCGGCACTCCAACGCTCGATCAGTCCGTCGATATTTGGGACAAGGTTCAAGATATTAATCTGCGCGGCTCATTCCTGGGCGCACGTGAGGCGGCCCGGCGGATGATCGCCCAAAGCCCTAAGGGTGGGGTGATTATCAATGTTGCCTCGGTTTCCGGCTTTCGCGGACGACCGGGGTTGGCTGCCTATGTCTCGTCAAAGCACGCCGTGGTCGGACTCACCAAAAGCCTCGGCGTCGAATGGGGGCCGCATGACATACGTGTGCTTGGCTTGGCGCCCACAGGCGTTAGCACGCCCGGGGTTCACGAGCGCAAGGCGCAGGCCACGGGTGTCGAGTTGGCGCGCATTGAGGAATTGGAAAAGAAGGTCGGTGCCGCTCTACCGCTCGGGCGTTTGGGCAACCCCGACGATATCGCGCGCGTCGCCCTGTTCTGTGCCAGCGACTTGTCGATGCTGATGACCGGCTCGACGTTGATAGTCGATGCCGGCGCATTGGCTAATTAGGCTGCTTTTCCAGTCACGATCAGCCGTGGTTTGAATTGTGCAACCGTGGGCGCGCGCAGCAGGTAAAGCGCCCGCACAACGATGCCCAGGAGTAAAATGGCGTTGGCTTGATGCAAGGCTCCAAGCCAGACCGGCACCTGATTGACGACCGTTGCTATACCAAGTCCGATCTGGAGGGCGACAATTGCGAACATGAAAGTTGCGAGCTTGCGCAACGCGCCGGCGGCCGTCGGCGCCGCGCGTAGGCGAAGCGCCAAAGCCAAGAGTATCAGGCCGGTCGTCATCGCCAGCATGCGATGGACGAACTGCACAGCGCTTGGGTTTTCGACGAAATTCGACCACCAAGGGTGATAGGCAAGAACGTCAGGCGGGACGAAGCCTCCGCCCATCAGTGGGAAAGTGTTGTAAATCAAGCCCGCACGAAGCCCGGCGGTGAACGCTCCCCAAACCATGGTGATCGCTAGTGCTGCCAGTCCGACTGCAGCATGGCGTTGAATCATCGGCCTGACTGTTGAGTCGATCAGTACAGAAGCGCGTGGATGGCCGACGAAAAAGGCGGTCCATAGCGTTAACGAATAGATCGTGAGATCGAGCGACAAGTGTGCAGCCAGGCGGTAATGGCTGACCGAAGGGCGGTCTACGAGACCGCTCGCTACCATCGCCCACCCGAGCAAGCCTTGCATACCGCCCAGCACGAACAGGCCCACCAGGTATGGGATCAGCCGGCGCGGCAATTGCCTGCGGAGGAGAAACCAGAGAAAGGGTAAGGCAAAAGCCACGCCGATGAATTGCGCGATCAACCGGTGAGTCCACTCCCACCAGAATATCCCCTGGAATTCGGTCAGGCTCATGCCGTGGGTAACTTGCAGATATTGCGGCGATAGCTGATATTTTCCGAATACCACCTGCCATTGCGCTTCGCTCAGCGGTGGAATGTCCTGCAGCAGCGGTTTCCACTCGACCATCGATAGGCCGGATTCGGTGAGCCGCGTAATTGCCCCGACGACTGCGATGGCGAAGCACAGTCCGGCAACAGTCAACAGCCAGAGACGAACAGCCCGCGCTATTGGGGCAGGAGGCGAACCCGGTAATAGGTGAAGTTCCGGGGTGGCACGAACCGGCTGGGATTGGGACATGCGCTATCATAAAGCGCCCTGCCCAAAAGGGTCAAAGCCTGTTCGCGTGGGACCTGATATTATTGTAGACGAAATTCGAAGTCGGCATGCCCAATCTCGGCGGCGCTGATGATGCCGCGGCTTGCAAATATGACCGAATGCAGCTTGCCCTCGATCTGCCGGGGCCAGAAATCCAGGAATCGACGTAATTCAGGATAGCGGGGCGCGATATCATAATTTTGCCAAATGAAGCTTTGCAGCAATGTCGGATAGTCGGGCAGGTGGTAGAGTATTTCCGCTGTTGTGAGCCGATAATCATTGAGTTGACGAGTTAAATTTGCCATATGCGGTGCCTCGTTGCTGACGGGGCAGCGACTATTCGGCCGACTCAGGCCGGACGCCCCGACTTGCTGCAAGTGTGACTTCAAAAAACTGCAAGCCACAATATTTTTTGTGCGCCGCAGCAAATTTTAGCAGCGTCATAAAGCGAGTGCTGCCTGCAAAAAAACCAAAATTTTTGGCTCCTCGCTCCTTGAACTCTGATGACGGCATCCGTAAGTGTTTGGCACTCGTCAGGTGAGAGTGCTAACAAGCGCGCTACCGGGGCAAGTACCCCTTTTTAATCAATTGGAGACACTCCATGAATTTTCGTCCGCTGCACGACCGCGTGCTGGTTCGGCGTATCGAAGCCGAAGAGAAGACCAAGGGCGGGATCATCATTCCCGATACCGTTAAGGAAAAGCCGATCGAGGGTGAAATTCTCGCCGTCGGTACCGGAACTCGCGACGAGCAGGGCAAGGTCCATCCGCTCGACGTGAAAAAAGGTGATCGCGTTCTTTTCGGCAAGTGGTCCGGCACCGAAGTCAAAATCGACGGCGAAGACCTGATGGTGATGAAGGAAAGCGACATCATGGGCGTGATCGGCTGATTGCGCTGATCGCCTCTCACGAAATTCAATCAGACAAGGATCAATCTCATGGCTGCTAAAGACGTAAAATTTGGCGTCGAGGCCCGCGCGCGGATGCTGCGTGGCGTCGACATTCTCGCGGATGCCGTCAAGGTGACGCTGGGGCCCAAGGGCCGCAACGTTGTCCTGGACAAGTCGTTCGGCGCTCCGCGCATTACCAAGGACGGCGTTACCGTCGCCAAGGAAATCGAACTCGCCGACAAGTTCGAAAACATGGGCGCACAGATGGTGCGCGAAGTCGCTTCCAAGACCAACGACCTGGCAGGCGACGGCACCACCACCGGTACCGTTCTGGCTCAGGCGATCGTCCGTGAAGGCGCCAAGGCCGTTGCGGCCGGCATGAACCCGATGGACCTGAAGCGNNAGATCGCCCAGGTCGGCACGATTTCAGCCAACGGCGACACCGAAGTCGGCCAGATGCTGGCCAAGGCGATGGAACGCGTCGGTAATGAAGGCGTGATCACGATCGAAGAAGCCAAGTCGCTCGAGACCG
>PLTD01000008.1 GCA_003165335.1 Rhodospirillales bacterium
CTCCACGACGACCAGAAGCAGCGGGTGTTCAATTCCCTGGACCCGGAGCGTGATCCGCTCGGGAGCGGCTACAACATCATCCAGTCGAAAATCGCACTCGGCTCGGGCGGCATGTGGGGCATGGGCTACCTGAAAGGCACCCAGGCGCATCTGGACTTCCTGCCGGAAAAGCAGACCGATTTCATTTTCACCAATTTCGGCGAGGAATTCGGCTTTGTCGGCTCCGTGGCGCTTTTGATCCTGTTCGCGGTGGTGATTTTCTACGGCTTGCAGATCGCCATGGGCGCCCGCAGCCAGTTCGGCCGCCTGCTGGCGATGGGCATCACCCTCAATTTCTTCTTCTACATCATGATCAACGGGTTGATGGTGATGGGCCTGATCCCGGTGGTGGGCATCCCCATGCCGCTGCTGTCCTATGGCGGCACCGCCATGCTGACGGTGATGTTCGGTTTCGGCCTTTTGATGAGCGTTCATGTCCATCGCCAGGTCGAGATTCCCCGGCATTCCGGCGGAATCATCTGATTTTTCAGGCTGTCCACAGGCCGGTCACCCGCTTCGCGGCGTTCGGCCGGCAAAAGCTCTGCCGGAGCTTTTGCTTTTCGGCCTCACGGGTTATAAGCCCCGCTCCGAGCGTGGATCCAACCTGCGCCGGATGGTGTGGGTGATTAGCTCAGTTGGTAGAGCAGCTGACTCTTAATCAGCGGGCCGTCGGTTCGAGTCCGACATCACCCACCATTCTTTTCAATAGGTTAGCCAACTCCCCTCAGGGGGAGGATGAATTGGCACTTTCGTCAACCTATTGATATTGCGACGATTTTCCAGTTTACACATATCTGGCACAGGCGAAAAATCGCTGATTTTCGGTTGTTTTACACGTATTTTGCACACGTGATTTTGAACCCCCTGATCCTCCAATGATTTTTGGTGACGATCAACGGCGAATCGTCTGAAGATACCTGACGCTCGGGATTTACACAGATTGGCTCTGGACAGGCATGGGGTTGGTGTCGGGTGACGTGATTGTGACCAACGGAGCACTCACGCCTCGCAAACGAGAGATGACTTCAGCCGAATAATAGTATAAGGTTAATCTAGTAGCGTGAGAGACTGCGCCACTCAACGCTTTTGCCGACGACACTAAGCAACCTTTACGAGGATGGGGTTAGTGTAATGACATTGTGTTTAAAAAGCACGAAGTTGGTTATGCTATTTACAGTTGTCACATTTCTTGGCTTTGGCGTCGCGGCGGAACATCCGGCGTCGGCGCAAAGCGATCGGCCGCTCACCATATTGGTTTCTCCCGCTAAAATCACGGCGGCTTACGATGTCGCGGAGTATGTCACGGTCGTGGTTCGACCGAGATCTGGCAGCATTCTCAGGTCGGCCGATCTCCAAACGGCCCCTGTTGCGGGTCTCAACGTCCGCATCGTCAAGCAGCCATCGACCGCAGATTTCCCTACGGCTAACGAATTGATATGGCTAATTACTATTCAATCAACGCCCGAATTGTGCGGTGATGTTAGCGCCGTGCTTACCGTCAATTATACGGTTGAGCAAAATGATGATAAAAAAGGAAAATCTTTCATTGATGTCGCCACTATTCCGATAACGCCAGCCTCGATGCCGAATCCAGACCAACTCATTCAGGCCACTTTGGTCGCTGATTTTACATCGTTGCTCGACCAGTCCATGGGGGGAATGTATATCCGCGTCAAAAACCTGACGGATAGACCTTTAACGATTACACATGTGGCATTCCACCAACCCTCCTTTCTTGTCGTGTCCCAACCAGCCTTGCCAACCGAGATTCCGCGGCGCGGCACGGGCCTCCTGCCGTTTTCGGTATCGTTCGCCGGTTCGGGCGGCGCGCCCGTCATGATCGGGAACCACATCATCGCCGCCGTCGTAACGGCGTCCATTCCCTGGCGTGGAGCCACCACGGAGTGGACGGTGACCGCCGAAAACACCGTGACGATCGGCGTGCCGTTCGTGAGCGAGATTAACTCGCTCATCCAGATTCCATCCTTCCTGATTCTGCCTGGGGCCTTGTTCGTCGCCGCGTACGCTTCGGTGCTGGCGTTTTCGCGTCGCGCCTTCGACACGCTGGCTCAACGGCTGGCCGTCATTGAGCTTTCTTCAAGTGGTCCCGGGCCGGCGGTGGCGGCGGCGACAACCGTTTCGATCTCGATGTCCCTGTTCGTCGTCGCCATGGTCTATCCCTTTTTCACGGGCCTCTGGTTCGGACAGCGGCGCGACATTCTCGTCGGTTACGGCTTTTCAGATGTCTTCAACATTTGGTTCTTGTCTGTCGGTCTCGGCTTTTTCTGGGGGTCGGTCACCGTATTGGGCGTCTTCCTCCTCAAGGCGTGGGAGCAAAACCAGGGGGCCGAAACGCGCTTCACCGTGAACGACTCGCCGGAAGATGTCCTGGGTCGTCTCGCGAAATTGGGTCGCTCGATCAAACTGCCTCGCATCCAAATTGGCGAGGAGGAGATATTCCTTCTTGGACCGGCCAAAGACGCGACTATGTCATGGGTAATTCCGGTCGCCACCGCCCGGTGGGCGGACCCGGCTGTCGCGCGGGATCCGTCGGCGATGACGCGGCTGGATCGCCTAATCGGCGAAGGCGACCCGAAGAAAATACTGGATGAGTTGGCGAATACGAATCGCTCTCCAGGTCTACCGATCGCCGTGAAATGGCCAGATTCCAGAGGCGCGAAAGGCCTGCGCACCCTCTCGTCCGCCACCCTCCCGGCGGCGACGGACGAGGAACCGTTCATCGAGGTGTCGTGAAGTCGACACACCCGAGTGACGAGAGTTTGGGGATTCCCGTGAATGCCCCAATGGGCAGCCCAATCACGCGATGCCATGGACGTGAAGCCCACGGGTCGTCGCGACGCTGTAACCTGCCGCGACAGGCCTGTTCATTTCCATCCCGGGGAGCGACCCTGGGTGTCGAAACGATCAGCCACACGAACTTCGGTACTGTCCTAAGTCTGTTTTATTGGTACCATTCCGACGTTCCGTGCGCAAGCTGTATGTGGGGAGTGGCATGTGGATTAACGATTTCCGGCTGACGGTAATATCAGCGCGTATGAGCTTTGACAAATTAACGGCCGCTTATGACCCCTCGGACAAATCGCTCCCGCTCACCAACAGATTTCACTACGAAGAGGCTTTTCGCGCCAACCGTGGCACGGGTGGTGTGGTGCATGCTGATCTCGGTTTGCCCTGGCATAATGGCAGACGAAACACTTTTTGGTGGCGCTACCTTGATGGACTCGCGCCGGCGGAAATCGACGCGGGCACCAGTTGGCGCTTCGTCATCCCCTTTCGCCTGAAGTTTCGTCCGGCCGAGATACTGACTCGGGATGTCGCCAATGAAAGCGTTTCCTACGAGTGCTATGGCTTTCCGCACGGCATCGTGCTCGCAGTCACGTTACGGTACTGCGGGCCGGTGCTCACGGTTACCGAATGGGTTGAACGCTCGCACGCGTTCCGATCGGGAGCAGCCTTGGCGATTGAGCATCATGGAGGGCGTGACAACGGTTTCACCCTGGACGCTGTCATTGGTTGGTTGAAGACGGCGTTCATCCGGCGCTATTTCGGAACATTAGGCGAACCCTTGGATTCCGTCGAAGCCGCGACCTTGATGACCGTCGTCCAGGGAAAGGGCGCCGAGAAACAAAATCCGATCGACGAGGATATTCAACGAGCGCTTCATGCCGTCACGGCATGGCCGAGCCCCTGGACGTTGGTGAAGCCGCCTGCACTCGCCCTGGGCGACAACTTGCTACCAATGCTGGGAAAAAACCTCACACCAGCGTGCTGCCTGTACGCGCAACCGCGTGGGAGGACCCTGTGGATGCCGCCGCATTTCGACGCCTCACGAAAAGGGGGGGGCTCCCAAAAACCTCACACCCTAAGTTGCTACCACCGCAACTTGGTATCTGGAACGGTCCAGGCGGAAAGCTTGGTCGGCTTCGCGCACTGCTTCGCCCCGACCGCTGGTGGTGTTCGCAAAAACATCGTGAGCGATCGTCAACTTCCGCGGCAGGTAGCTCAGCGACTGAAAGCTTTGTACACCGGCGAAGGGAGCTATCGGTCCGCAAGCATACGCGCGATGATCGGTGAAATGAACAACCGTATCTGCGTAAACGAGTTGCTGAACAAGGCGAAAATCTCCGTAATAAATTTCGATGAGCCGCCGAAAATCTCATTGGTCGACCAATCACACTCTCCCCTCACATCATGATGATCGACCAACTAACCGGCTCCGATTTAGTCGTCAAGCCGCCGTTTTGTGTGTGTACACGGGACAGGAAATTCCCTCAAGTATACGGGGTCGTTCGGTGCGGCGCAGACCGAGACATGCGGCGCAGACTGAGACTTGACCACCCCGCCCATTCCTGTTTGGATTCGGCCCCAACAGGAGGGTCAGCCCATGGGTCTCCATACCGCATCTGAACGGGAACTCTGCGACGGTCGCGTGGTCATCTACCAGCGCACCGACACCATGACCGCCGTCTGGCAATGCCGAATCGCATTCCCAGGCCAGCCATATATCCGGCAAAGCCTCAAAACCAGGAATGAGGCTGAAGCCGTCAAGCTGGCGACCAAACTCTACGAAGACCTGCGCTACCGTCATGAAAGCGGTCTCCCGATTCGCCGCAAACGGTTCGAGGAGGTGCTGGACCTGTATCTCGGCAATCTGGCGCAGGAGGTCGAATACGGTCAGGCCAAACAGAAGAAACTCGACGACCACAGGAAAATGTCGCGGTATTGTCGAGAATATTTTGAAGGTAGGCTTATCGATACGATCAAGACCAGCGATTGCGGAAAGTTTTAGGATTGGCGTCGAACTTATTGGGTATCAGGTCCTGGCTCCAAGATTGAGGAATACACATATCAGCGTGAGGGAAAGACCGTTCGATCTAAACGGGTTCAGGCAGTTATTCCAGCGGCCAGCACCTTGAACTCTGAATCCGTCCTTCTGCGAGCCATCTTCGCATTCGCGGTCAAGCATGATTGGATCGCAGACAGCCAAGCTCCCGACATCGGCGAGAAGATTCCATCAGCCAAGCGTTCCCGAGATTCCAAACGCCGGCCAGGACTTGATCCAGATCAGGTCAAGCATTTGATGGCAGTCGCTTACAGGCGAATGTATGAGGAAATGGATAACCCACGGCTCTGGCATCAGCGGTTGATGCTATGGGCCTTCGTTGGGTTTCTCGCCAACACTGGAATGCGACCATTTGAAGCAATTTTGGTCCGGTGGAAGGATTTGAGTCTCACGACCATTCACGGCGACGAGCCCATGTGGAGCTCATGACTCCCCTCATTTTTT
>PLTD01000131.1:0-215 GCA_003165335.1 Rhodospirillales bacterium
TCATAGGCCGGTCCAATGCCGCGGCCTGTAGTGCCTAGCTTCTTGTCGCCCCGCGCCGCTTCGCGCGCCCTGTCGATCGCGCCGTGCATCGGCAGGATCAGCGTGGCATTCTCGGCCAGCAGCAAGGTCTCGGGCGTCACGGTGACACCCTTTTCGCGGATTTTGTCGATTTCCGACAGCAGAGCCCAGGGGTCGACGACCACGCCGTTGCCGAT
>PLTD01000131.1:228-3492 GCA_003165335.1 Rhodospirillales bacterium
CTTCCCCTTGCCCTCGTCGCCCCACTGGACGCCAACGACTACGACGTTTGCCATCGTCTTTTCCTTAATCCGTACACTTCAAGAAAGCGGCCTGGGTTCGGCAGAACCCGAGTCCAGAACATAGCGGCAGCCGAGCCGTTTGGCTTCGGAAACCGGATCGTCGACAGCGTCCAGACCCGCGACGGTAATCCAGCCGGCCTTGCGCAGCGCTGCGGCATCGGCCGGCGGCCGGGCTGCGGGCACATAGACCCGGCGCAAGGGCGCCTTGGCGGGCGCGGCCTTCAATACCGCGTCAGCGAACAGGCTGAAGCCGACTGCGGGCTCGCCGCGCAATTCGAGGTTCGGCTCGCCGCCGCCGATCCGATAGCGGCCGCCCCTGCCCAGCTCCCGCCGGGCGCCGCGGGCAAAGACCGTAAAGCTGAGACCGGTCTGATATTCGAAGCCCTGCCGCTCCAGCGGATCGATGGTGAGCTTCAGATCTGGGTTGGCCATGCGTATCAGCCGAACCGTCTCGACCAGCCACGTCCGCGCCGCCTGGGCGCCCTGCGGAAGGTCGATGCGGGCCAGCTTTTCGATTGCCGCATCCGCCGGTCCGGCGACATCCAGCAGCGCGAGCAGCAGCGGTCCGATCTTGGGCGCGGCCCCTGCGATCTTTGTGTCCCGGTGGGCAAGCGCCGCGGCCAGTTGCCGTTCGTCGTCGCCGGTAATGCCATAGGCGGCGAAGATCGAGGGCACGACCGTCGGCAGATTGAGGTCGATGGAAAGGCCCCTGACGCCCGTCTCGGTCAATGCCGAGGCGGCCAGCAGCACGATCTCGGCATCGGCCGCCGGGTCAAGGCTGCCGATCAGCTCGCAGCCGATCTGGCGGAACTGACGCTCGGGGCTCAGTTGCGCGCCGCCGACCCTCAGCACCTCTCCGGCATAGGAGAGCCGCAGTGGCCTGGGTGCATTGGCCAGCCGCGACATTGCCAGCCGCGCGACCTGGAGCGTCATGTCGGCCCGCACCCCCATCATGCGCTGGGATTCCGGGTCGAGCAGCCGGAAGGTCTGGAGCGACCAGGCCCGTCCGACGCCCGACAGCAGGCTTTCCTCGAATTCGACCAGGGGCGGCTTTACCCGTTCATAGCCGTGGGCGCGGAATACCCCCATGGCGTGCTCCACCAGCGCCGCCTCGCGCTCGGCGTCGGGCGGCAACAGGTCATGGAGCCCGGCAGGAAGCAGGGCGCGTTCGGGCACAAAGGAATCCATCGTCCCTGGATTGTAGCGCGTCTCGCGGACGCTGTGTGTCAGAAACTCAAATCGCGCACATTGACGACGTTCGGCAGGCTGCCGATCCGCTTCAGCAGGGAATCGTCGATACGCTGATCGACTGATACCAGGCAGAAGGCACGGGCCCCGGCCGCAAGGCGACCGTTGTTGAACGCGGCAATGTTGATCTGGGCATCGCCCAGAGTGCGCCCCAAACTACCGATGAAACCGGGCTTGTCCAGGTTTTCGATCAGCAGCATATGCGGGGTGAGCTCCGCCTCGGTCGGCACGCCGTCGATCGTCACAACGCGCGGCTTGTCGCCGAACAATGTGCCGGTGATCGACAGGTCCGCCTTGCCGTCGCTGACGGTCACGCGGATCGCGGTCTGATAGTCGCTGGATTGGTCGCGGCGGCTCTCGGTCACCTTGATGTCGTTCTGGCGGGCGATTGCCGGGGCATTGACCATATTAACGGTCTCGAGCCGGGTCCCCAGCAGACCTTTCAGAATGACGGCGGTCAGCGGCCGCTGGTTCAAGCCTGCGACATGACCTTCGTACTCGATGGTGATCGCGCGGATCGCGCCTTCGGTCACCTGGCCGGCAAAGCTACCCAGCTGTTCGGCCAGCCTGAGATAAGGGCGCAACTTGGGCGCATCCTCGGCCGACAGAGACGGCGTGTTCAGGGCATTCACCACGGCGCCGTTGACCAGGAAATCGGCCATCTGCTCGGCGACCTGAAGCGCCACATTCTCCTGCGCCTCATTGGTGGAGGCGCCCAGATGCGGGGTGCAGATCACCTGTTCCAGGGCAAAGAGGTCGTTTTCCTTGGCCGGCTCGACCGCAAACACGTCCAGTGCCGCTCCGGCGACATGGCCGCTTTCGATTGCCGCTTTCAGCGCAACCTCGTCGATCAGCCCACCGCGGGCGCAGTTGATGATGCGGATGCCCGGCTTGGTCAGCGCCAGCGCCTTGGCGTCGATCACGCCGCGGGTCTGGTCGGTCAGCGGCGTGTGCAGGGTGATGAAGTCGGAACGGGACAGAAGATCGTTGAGCTCGACTTTCTCCACGCCGATATCCAGGGCGCGCTCGGGCGTCAGGAACGGGTCGAAGGCGATGACGCGCATCTTCAGCCCCAAGGCACGGTCGGCGACGATGCTGCCGATATTGCCGCAGCCGATAACGCCCAGAATCTTGCCGGTCAGTTCCACGCCCATAAAGCGGGACTTTTCCCACTTGCCGGCATGGGTTGAGGCATTGGCCTGGGGAATGTCGCGGGCCAGCGCGAACATCAGCGCGATGGCATGTTCGGCGGTGGTGATCGAATNNACCTTGGTCGCCGAGCGGATGGCGAGTCCGTCGTAATCGCCGATGATCGCCTTCAGCTCGTCCGGCTTGAGGCCGACCTTCATATCGACATCGACTCCGCGCTCGCGGAAGATTTCGACTGCACGGGGGCTTAGATCGTCTGAAATAAGGACTTTGGGCATGGTTTTAGCCTTTTCGTCTGGGCCGCCCGTCGTCTCATGACGGCCGGGCAGGGAATTTCGATGAATGGAGAGGAGGCTGGACGTCCTAAAAGGACGCCCGCATCAAGCCGCTTGTGAGATCTGGTGCTTGACCTGCGCATAGGCCCAGTCGAGCCACGGCAGCAGGGCCGCGATATCCATATTCTCGACCGTGGCGCCGCCCCAGATACGCAGGCCCGGCGGGGCTGCGCGATAGGCCGCGATATCGTAGGCGACCTTTTCGCTGTCCAGCGAGCCCGCCAGCTTTTTGGCGACCTCGGCCTGGGCATCCTCCGACAATGCGGTAAACCAGGGGTCCACGATCTTGAGACAGATCGAGGTGCAGGACCGCGTCTCCGGCTTTTCCGCCAGGAAATCGACCCAGGGCGTTTGCCCGACCCAGCGGGCGATGGCCGAGAGATTGGCCTCCGACCGTTTGATCAGCCCGTCGAGCCCGCCGACCGATTCGGCCCAGCGCAGGCCGTCGATCGCGTCTTCGACCGCCAGCATC